>NZ_JBFENQ010000126.1:0-4975 GCF_041551015.1 Sulfurovum sp.
CCATTGGTCAAGTGTTTTACCGTTGATAAGCATTCCACCGTTACCTGGAGTCAACCAAACTTTAGCGATAGCCGCTTTTCTTTTACCTGTTGCATAAATAGTTGCCATGCTTACGCCTCCTTATTGATTTGTGCAGTATGTGGGTGCTCAGCACCTGCATATACTTTAAGCTTTTTAAGCATTGCTCTACCAAGAGTAGTCTTTGGAAGCATACCTCTAACAGCAAGCTTATAAAGTTTCTCTGTATGGTTTTCTAACATATCACCAAGTTTTTTACTTTTAGTAGAACCGAAGTAACCACTGTGAGTAAAGTATTCTTTGTCTTCAAGTTTAACACCTGAGAATTTAGCTTTTTCAGCATTGATGATAACTACGTAGTCACCACAATCTACATTTGGTGTAAATGATGGTTTATGTTTACCTCTAAGAAGTGTCGCTACTTCAGTTAAGATACGACCAAAAGTTTTACCTTCTGCATCGATCAAAACCCAGTCACGTTGTACTTCAGCAGGTTTAAGAACTGATGTCAATTTCATGAATTTTCCTTGTTTAAATAGAACTATTTACTCTGCAAATGTTCTTTTGTGGACGGATTGTACCCACTTAAACTTAAAATTTATTTAAATTAAGATTAAGTTAAGTTTTTGATGCTAATTTCGTCTGCTAAAAGATAAATGATCATACCTTCTGTTCTTTTTCCTGTGATATTGTCTATGGCCTTTTGATAATATCTTACCTGCTTTTCATGTTTTAATGCATACTTTTTTGAACTTTTATAGTCTATCACCAAACAGTGATTATCATATTCCAGCAAAAGATCTATTTGTTTCAATTCTCCCTCAAAACTAAGAGACTGCTCTTTTCTGACTTTTGCTCCATCCAGTATCTCTTGAAATGCTTTATGGTCTATCAAATTCTTAATACGCTCTTCTATCTGCTCTATATTTTGATCTGGCAACTGTTGCCCATAACGATTTTTTAATGAAAGCATTGCAGTAGCTAAACTCTCTTCATTAAAGGCACCTAACATCTCCAATGTATAATGCAATGCCGTACCGAACAAAATAGCTTCATAATCTTTCTCTTCTTCTTCGTCAGTAGAAAGCACCTCTTGTGTACCGTAATTTGAGATACTCAATGCTTTGACTGTCTCGGGTAAGGTTTTTTTACATTCATGAAGGGATCTTATTTTAAGCTCACCTGCAGACATCGGTCCCATATTGATCTCATCAAAAATAGAATCTTTGGGTTTTCTAAGAATAATAAGCCCTTCCACTGCACGGGTTAAAGCCACATAAAGTATATTTTTTCTGTCTTTAAGTTCTGAGACTTTACGTGCATTCATAATACGCTTATATGCTTCATCAAAATTCTCTCTACCTTTCATTCTGTAGAGTATTTTATCTATATAAAGATTCTCATTGTAATGGTAGATAAGTGCTGACTTATCATTGTTTTTACGTGTAAGTTTGTCTAGTAGTATGACATATTCAAATTCAAGCCCTTTGGATCCATGAATCGTCATAATCTTTGCACCATGGACGGAGTTAGCTGCTACAGAAATGGAAGAAGTACTGAACTCATCTATAAAGGTAGGAATGTCTGAAAAGTTTGAAGCAAACTCTAGAAGTTTCAAAATATTCAGATCTTCATCAAAATATCCAAACTCTCTTACCAGTCTGTCTACCACTTGTAAAGGACTCATAAATGCTGAGAACCAAAAAGTATCAATATTGTCTAATGACTTACCTATTTTCAACAACAGTGCTTGAGCATCTATCTTCTCACCATAAAACAGATACTCTACCATCGCAACAAGTGCTGCTATTTTTGGAAGATTTTTGAGTGAGCTGGAAGTTTGTAAAAGTGTCGCGATATCTTGGGAGATACATGCCTCTTGCAAACTTACTCCATCTTTGTTCGTACTGACTAAAAAAGCAATTTCATTGACATCAACTCCCAATGCCAGCAGTCTTTTGGCTTGTTCTACCGCTTCTTCTATCAGTGTTTCGGATTCAAGGACCTCAACATACCCTTCAGAGGCCTCTACTTTACTCTTTTGAGGGACATAGCCTTCCATCGCCGGTTCAAACCATCGATTGACCTGTTCTACTACATTTCTGGAACTTCTATAGTTGGTATCCATCTGTTCTATATTTACACCATAGTGCTCTGCAACTTTATCAAACAGCTCTTCTACTCCACCACGAAAACGGTAAAGAGACTGCTTAGTATCACCTACATAAAAAAAGCTCTTAAATTCACTCTGTCCATGCCCTGAAAATATCTCATCTATAAGCGGTTTCAACAGTAAAAACTGCAAAGTAGAGGTATCTTGAAATTCATCCAGCAGTATATGTTTGAACTTAGAGTCTATTTTGAAATACAAAAACTCTTTACTGAGACTCTCATGCAAGAGTCGGTAGGTAAAATAGGTCAAATCATCAAAACTCAAAACACCAGAAGACTTCGCATTGGTAATTGTCGCATTTTTATAGTAGTCGTATATTTTAAAGAGATTATGTAAGACGATGGCTTCTTTAACCCGTGACCAAAAGGCTAACTCTTTTTTGAGAAAAGCATAAAGCCCTTCTAACTCATCGTTAGCTACTTTGGTAAACCATGAGTGTTCTGCTAAAGTCTCTTTTTCAAAAAGTGATTTGCCGTACAACTCTTTAATACTCTTTGTTTCAAACTGCTTCATGCAACGTGCGGCAGCCCCTGCATCCGTAAGTGCTTTGATCATCTTAGCTCTCAAGACTTCACAGGCCTCTTCTTGTTTGACCAAATCGAGATTTACCTTCTCTAGTTGAGGGAGTAAAGGATCTACCTTATAAAAGTTTTGCATTAGATCAAAGATCTTTATGAAACGTTTGTCTTCTATATCCATCGAAAGTTTTACAAGGGAAGAGAGTAGTCCTTCAGCTTGTACCTCATCCAGGAAATGTTTTTCCAACTCATCTTCACCCTGCTCTTTGGTGACAAAGTCCGGTTCAAGTCCTATCTCTAAAGAAGCCGAACGTAAAACAGAAGAGAAAAAACTGTCAAGCGTCACAATATAAGAACTACTGGCCAAGAAACGAGCCAATACTTCAGGCTGTTTTCGTAAAAGTTCTTCACATGAGAGCCCAGTTTGTACACAGATCGCATCAGTGAATGCTTCATTACTTTTATCCGCGAGGCTACGTAAAGAGTCTACCACTCTTTGACGCATCTCAGCGGCTGCTTTATTGGTAAAGGTTGCTGCTAAAATAGCACTAGGAGATTCTCCCATAAAAAGCAGTGAAATGTATCGTACGGAAAGTGCAAATGTTTTTCCAGATCCGGCAGAGGCAGAGTAGGCTAAAAAGGGTTTAAAACTCATAAATATTCTCCTCTCTCACACATTAAAGTAAATTCACAATACTTGCATTTTTGTAGATCTTCACACTTTTCAGCAGTAAAAGACTTTGTTTGTTTAAGTTCTATGATATGTTGTGCGAGGAGTTCATTTTTCTCCTCTAGCGCCGTGATAACTTCTATTGTGCCTCCCTCGAGAATTTTGACGAATGCCAGAGTGATATTTTGGTATTTTCCTGTAAGCATTTGGTGGTAGATACTCATCTGAAGATCTGTAAGATTCTCCAGATTCTTTATTTTGTTTGCCTCTGCTATCGAACCGCTTTTATAATCAAGTACAAGAGTATCCGTAGCATTCTGGTCTATACGGTCTATACGTCCCTTAAAACGTAAACCTCCTATGTCACCTTGTACCTCCAGTTCTCTTTCTATAACTCTCCAATCCGCCTTAAAATGTTCTATCTGTGAAGTAACAAATCCCTTTAACTTCTCTTTCCATAGCAATTTTTTGTATTCTGTTTGTGCATCATCAAAAGGAAGTAGCTGATCTAAAAGGATATCTATATTTTTTTGCATCTCTTCTCTGTTGTCATAACTCTCTTTTTCTCTATATAAGTGATCTAAGAGCAGATGTAAAAATGCACCCTCATTCAGCTCTTCTTCCTTCTTTGTCTCTACCTTTTGTATGTAACGATAGTAATACTTTCGTTTGCACTCCAAATAGGTTTTCAATCTTGACGCTGACCATGTGATGTACTGCGCATTAAAATGCTCTACTACCGGATCTTCTTCCTGTACAAACTGTGCAGTTTGGTCATAAAGCAGATTGGTTTGTGCCTGTGTTGCTACAGCACTTTCAAGTCCAAGTTCGTAAAGGAATTTTGAAGGGAGTTTATTGTCGCTGCTGCTGTAGAGTATGGCTACCTCTTTGGCTTGTTCAAGTAAACGTTTATAGTACTGCTTCTGCAAAGCTTCTCTGTCATTTTTAGTAGGAAGGTTGGCAAAAGCTCGGACCGAGGAGTTGAGAAACTGGTCTTTGCTTGAAGATGCAGGCACAATACCTTCATTAAAATCTACAATGACCACACCTTCAAAATGCACGCCCCTGGTCTCCAGCACTCCCATCACCGTGATCATTCCACCTCGTACATCATCTATAGTGATTGCTGAAAGTGCTTTAAGCCATAAAAAGAGCCACTCTTTTAAACTAAGCTCCTCTTTTATAAATATTTTCATGAAGTGCAGATATTTTTCATAAACACGCTCATTGATCTTCTCTTTTTTTTCTCCATCGATCAATGGACACTCTAATAATCCCAAGCCATCTACAACACTAAAAAACTTCTCTGTTTTGCAACGTTTTGTGGGAGATAACGTCTCTACCGATTCAAAATTAAATCCATAACGTTCCAATATATATTTATGCTCAGTATCAAAGCTTTGCCAATACTTATAGAGTGCTTCAAGTAATTTGTATATACGGCCATTAGCATAATCATATCCCATCGCAAAGTTTAAGTTATTGTGTGTATCAAATAGTGTAAAGTGCTCTTTAAAGCTTTCATCAGGCAGGATAAGTACTATCTTTTCCGGGCTTATACCAGAACATACCATCTGTTCTATCTGGACAAAAGCA
>NZ_JBFENQ010000127.1:0-4922 GCF_041551015.1 Sulfurovum sp.
CACTTCGCCGTACATTGCCTGCTACAACGCAGACACCGATCGCATTCATTACGTCAGCAGTGCAACGTGTCTTATCGATCTTTCCTATGCAATAGTTCTCTAGATAGTTTTCTATACGTTCATGTAATTCTATTAGTGGAGCAGGGCCAGATGCTGTACCTCCAAACCCATGAATAGGAGATCCCTCGGGACGGATTTGACTGTAGTCAAATGTGAACCATGCACCTTTCTTTGTAAAGCTTTCTATCAGCAGTCGTACCGATGCCACCCATCCTTCTCTACTATCAGGAATAACATAGCATATAGAGCTAGATTTATCTGGTAAAGAAACGTTATTCCCTTTCCATACAGTATTAAAACCGACTCCAACACCACACATTAGCATATCCATTGCCCATTCTGCTGCTAGTGAAAGGTCTGTTGTATCTACAGCTCCACAGTTATTTAACGCTGCAGCTCCACGTTCGTAAATATACTCTGTCCCCATAATCCACAAACCCCGTCCAGGAGGAAGCCATTTCATATCGAACATAGCTATAGCAAGTTTTTGAGCATAGCGTTGCCATTTTGCTTCATCCCAGACTAAACGGTTTAAAACATAATGGTTTTTACGTACGGACATCACACCATTAATAACACGAATGACCGTATCTGCCCAATGTTCCTGTGAACCATCAGGTTTTATCCGGCTATATGTACGGTAATAGACTGCCTCACCAAAACCTCCGAAACCAAATTTTGCCTTTTTGGAAAGTATATCGTTACAAAAGTCTTCTTGCAGAGTAAATCGTTCTTTCACAAGTGTTTTGGTGTGCACCAATTCGTTATCTTTTTGACTCATAATATAAAGACTTTTTAATAGCTTCCATAAATGCATTTAAATCTGAGGGTTGTCGAGAAGTGATCAGGTTTTTATCTACCACCACTTCCGCATCTTTATATATAGCACCAGCCTCTTTTAACTCTTCTTCAATGCTTTGATACCCTGTAACAACTCTCCCATTCAGTAAACCTGCTGATATCAGTATCTGTGGACCATGGCATATGGCTGCTACTAACTTATTATGATCGAAAAAGTATCGCGCAATCTCCAATGCTTTACTCTCTTTACGTATCAAAGAAGGACCTTTCCCTCCAGGAAGGATCAGTATGTCGTACTGCTTTGGATCTACTTCATTTAGGGTCAATGTGGCATATACATTAAATCCATGTTTACTGATGATAGTACCTTTTTTTAAAGAAGCAATATCTACATGAATACCCAGTTCTCGAAGAGATTGATAGGGAATTTTTAACTCAGAGTCTTCAAAAAGATCTGCAGTGATGATCAAAGCTCTCATATTCTCCTCCTTTTATAATCTTGTTTTTACTTGTGACGAGTTAATACAATATTCTAATTTAAGTATAGCATATTGTTTGGTATGAAGTTTCAAAATAATATATAAAGATAATTGACAAGTATGATAAAAAGTTATATACTGATATATAACATCTAATTAATACAAAGGAGAAATAATGTTATTAACAAAATTTGACCCAATGAGAGAATTTAGAGATTTAGAAGAGAGACTGGCGGGCGCATTAAAATTTCCGGAGGTTGATAGTGAGCTTTCAATTGTTTCTGGTTTTACTCCCTCTGTTAATACCAGAGAAGGTGACTATGCCTATCATGTAGAGGTAGATCTCCCAGGTGTTAAAAAAGAGGATATTCATGTTGATCTCAAAGATGATGTATTGACTATCTCAGGTGAGAGAAAAACCAAAAAAGAGGTCAAAGAGAAGGATTACTATAAGAAGGAGAGCTCTTATGGTAAGTTTCAAAGAAGTTTTACACTTCCAGATAATACTGATGCTGAAAATATCGAAGCAAATTGTCAGGATGGTGTACTGGAAGTAGTGATACCAAAGATGAAAAGAAGTGAAAAAGAAACTAAAAAGATAAAAATAAAATAATCTTCACGATAAAGAGGGAATAACCTCTCTTTATCATTTTGATCTTATTGTACTAGACTCAGAAAAAGATGCTTCAAAAAATATTTGCTAGAGAACTTCATATTTTATAATTCACATTTAAATTTAACAAATATTATGAGTATAATATAATAAGAGGAGGTTCTATTATGTTATTAAATATCCCAAATCTATTAAGTCTTTTTCGTATCATTGCAGCACCATTTTTACTGCTTACTGGATGGTTTAATATGCCAACTGTTTTTTTTATACTTTTTGGATTAATGCTTCTTTCAGATGCTCTTGATGGAATTATCGCACGAATGTTGGATCAAACCAGTGAATTGGGAGCAAGACTCGATAGCTATGGTGATATATTGACCTATCTTACTACACCTTTGGCTGTCTGGTGGCTTTGGCCAAATATTATCAAAGATGAACTTTACTATATCATCGCTGCAATCGTTATCTATATCTTTCCTGCTTTTTTTTCTCTGCTGAAGTTTGGAAATCTTGCCAGTTATCATACATGGATCACAAAAATTTCAGCTGTACTGATGAGTGCAGGTGCAGTGATGCTACTTGGGTTTGAAAGTAATCTTTTGTTTCATATAGCGGTCTATTTTTTAGTGATAGAAATGCTTGAAAATATTGTGATTACAATGATACTGCCAAAACAGAAAAATAATATCTTTTCCATTTGGCATGCTTGGAAAGAGAGAGAATTAGATAAAGGATGAAATGGTGCAATTGACTTTTTTAGGAACAAGTGCTGGAAAACCGACCAGAGAGAGAAATGTATCTGCACTTGCATTGGAGTTCGAGCAAGATAATAAATGGTACCTTTTTGACTGTGGAGAGGCGACGCAGCATCAGATGATACGGACTAGGCTCACTATTGGCAAGCTTGATACTATTTTCATCACCCATCTTCATGGTGACCACTATTATGGACTTCCTGGTCTATTAGCTTCAAAAAAGCTTGATACTGCCTTTAATCCTTTAAGTATTTATGGTCCCAAAGGAATCAAAAAATTTTTAGAATGTGTTACGGATGTTTCATCAGAATATTTAGGATATGATCTTAAGATCATCGAATATGAAGCCCAAGATAGTTTTGTATTTGATAGATTTTCATTGAAAATTTTGCCTCTGGTGCACTCTGTAGAGAGTTTTGCCTTCTATATCAAAGAGAATGATATTAGTAATAAGTTAAATGAAAAAAAATTGAGAGCCATAGGATTGGAACCATCATCACTTTACGGTGAATTACAAAGAGGAAAAAGTATCACTTTTAAAGGGAAAAAACTTGAACCTAAAGATTTTACTCTTGATACCATACCGGGAAGATCGTTGATCATCGCAGGAGATAACAGCAGACCGGATATATTGGGAAGATATCTGGAAGATCTTGATCTACTGGTGCATGAGTGTACATATACTCAGGAAACCTATGACAGCCTTCCTGTAAAAGTTTTGCATTCTACTGCACAAGAGCTTGCTACAGTAGTTCAGGAAAAGGGTGTTAAAAATCTGATTGCATCTCATATTAATCCCAGATATAACAAGAATGGTACCATGGGCGTAGAGATGATCTATAACGAGATAAAGCATAATTATAAAGGCAGACTTTTTATTGCCAATGATTTTGATGAGTATCGTCTAGATAGAGACAGTGTTGTTGAAAAATTATAAAGTATTTTGAGTAAGACTACAGATGATTTAAAACATACGAAACAAATCGTATGTTTTTTATTGTTACTTTGTTAAAGTATCTGTTTTAAGTATATAAGTAAATTCATCTTTATTGTTGTAACCGATGACATTTTTATAGCTTTTGAGTGTTTTGTAGTCTATGAAATGCACGATAGGGGTAAAACCTGTATCAAACTCTTTTGGAAATGGATCTTTTTCTCTGTTAAGAATAAGAGGGATATAGTTTTTTTGTATGAGCTCATTTACTTCATTTTTGAGAAGTACTCTTTGTTCAAATTTTCGACACCAAGGGCAGTAATTCGATACCAATACAAGCATGATGTTTTTATGTAGTTTCTTAGATTTCTTTACTGCTTCTTCATAATTTGTTTCATATTTCATTTCTGAAGCAAAGTTCTTTTCGTCTATGACAACTTTAGTGATCTTTTTGTTTTCTTCTGTGTATTGTTCTGAGAATTTTGAAAGCATTGTATCAAACGTGTCTTCAAAGGCATCCTCTATATCATCACCCTCATTGAACAAAAAATGTCCCATACTTTGGTAAGTGAGTGCAAATGTTTTTTCATTATTGTCTAGACGTTGCACTTCTTCGCCAATGAGTAGTTGGATATTTATTACAGTTGTATCATTGACCTTCATTTCATTGACAAGTACTGCCAAAGATCTCGGATCATAACCTTTTGTATCTATCTTCAGTTCATCAGTCATTGCTTGTAAACTCTCTAAGATAGTACTTCTATATGATGGTGGAACTGTTTTTCCCGAGATCTCTACAACAAGGTAGAGTTTATTGATACCAGACAATGTGTACATTGTCGAGGCACTTAGTATGATATTGGTAAAAAATACCAACAGAAATATTTTTTTTAATTTCATTGTTCTTTGCTCACTTTATTTGCTCTGAAATGTGTTTTCTTAGTCTTTGGATTTTCTGGACCTCTAAACGCTGCATCTTTTTCATCCCAGTTCAGCCTTTTAGCTTGCTTTTCATACGGTGCTCCAATAAGATAGAAAATAAAATCCCAAATTCCGATGAAAAACCTCTTTATATATCCGAATACTTTTTTCATGTTTGTCCTAAACCAAATACATTTGAAAGTGTATTGATATAATTAAAATATCCTGTGACTGCTACAGCTTCTACAATTTGAATGTCGTTATAACCTATCTCTTTTAATGCATTTATCTCTTCTTTTAACATTTTATAGTTGTCTTTTTTTGATGCTTTAATACAAAAATTGAGTAGGGCTTTTTCA
>NZ_JBFENQ010000128.1:0-4901 GCF_041551015.1 Sulfurovum sp.
AGCACCGTCAAAAAGCGTTTTTTCGTTAAATGCTTTAGCAATGAGTTGTAAACCTATAGGCATACCTTCATCATCTTTAGCAACAGGTAGTGAAATCGCAGGAAGTCCTGCAAGGTTGATCGCAATCGTATACATATCACTCTTATACATTTCAAGCGGGTCTTCAGATGCACCCATCTTCGGTGCAACAGATGGTGCAACAGGTGAAAGAATAAGATCAGCCTCTTCAAAAATAGCGTTAAACTCATCTCTGATAAGGTGTCTTACTTTTTGTGCTTTGACATAGTATGCATCATAATACCCTGATGAAAGTACAAAGTTACCCAACAAGATACGTCTTTTTACCTCTTCTCCAAATCCTTCAGATCTTGTATTATAGAAAAGTTCTTCTGTATTTTTAGACTCAGCTCTTCTTCCATATCGTACACCATCAAAACGTGCAAGGTTGGTTGCTGCTTCTGCTGTAGCTAAAATATAATAGGTTGCAATATCATACTTTGTGTTTTGCATATTTTTATGTACGATAGTATGTCCAGCTTCTTCAAGTGCGTTAATTGTCTGTGCATACGCTTTTTGTGTATCTGCATCTGCTTCAGAGATATAGTTATCTATCACTGCGATAGTCAGTTTCACATCAGGGTTGATATTATTGGCAATATCTTCTATTTCAAAGTCTGCTGAAGTCGAATCTTTCTCATCATGTCCTTTGATCGCATCATACAAAATAGCTGCATCTTCAACATTCTGGGCTATGGGACCTATCTGGTCAAGTGATGAAGCATATGATGCCAGACCAAAACGACTTACTCTTCCATAAGTTGGTTTCATACCAACTACACCACAGTATGCAGCAGGCTGACGAATAGATCCACCCGTGTCAGAACCCAATGCTGCAATAGCGATACCACCAGCAACCGCAGCAGCTGACCCACCTGAAGATCCACCAGGTACTCTATCAGTTCCATGTGGATTTTTAGTAGGGCCATAAAAAGAGCTCTCAGTTGTTGAACCCATCGCAAATTCGTCCATATTTGCTCTACCAAATGCCATCATTCCCTTAGATTTCATATTGGTGATCACTGTTGCTTCATAAGGAGCTATATAGCCTTGAAGAATTTTAGACCCTGAAGTAACAGACCAGTCTTTAACTTGAATGTTATCTTTGATGAGAATAGGCACACCTTTACCTGAACTTTCAAACCCTACATAGGCATTAAGTCCACTCTCTTTGGCTTTGACTTCAAGTTGGGCTCTGATCTCTTCTAATTCTTCATTAGATTTTGTTAACGCTTCTTTTAGTGTTATCAAGACTTGCTTCCTTTTCTCTTATAATATTCTACTATTACCAACCCTATACCCACCAATCCAAAGATAAAAATGATTGAACCAATGATCACTTCCATTTGTATTGGTTGAGACATATCAAACATTAGGCAACTACCTTAGCACATCTTTCACAAGCACACTCATCGCTAACACTTGTAAATCTCCAACATCTTGGACATTTTGACGCTGTTGCTTTATGTACTGTATAGGTTGATCCATTCACATCAAAAGAAGCTACTCTCTCACCTTCACTACTTGATTTCATTGCTGAAACCACAAACCAGTCTTCAAGGTCTTTACTGTCGTTAATAGCAAATGCGCTTATATCGCCTACGATTTCAACCTCAAGTGTAGACTTCATCAGTTTCTCTTTTTTGAGTTTATCTACTGCTTCAGAGAACTTCACTCTTGCTTCCAAAAGTACCTTATCATCAAAACTTGCTTCAACTGCTGGTACTTCAACATATACAAGATCAAATACATTTTCCATATCACTTTTGAAAAGTGTCGGTGCATATTCAAGTATCTCATCTACAGTGTAAGTCAATACAGGAGCCACAAGTCCCAACATTGCTTTGGCAATATGTGCCATTGCAGACTGTGTTGCTCTTCTTGTATCACTATTTTTATCTTCACAGTATAATCTGTCTTTAGTAATATCCATATAGATACCTGAAAGCTCATTGGTGATGAAGTGATTCAGAGTTGCAAATCCTCTAAGAAAATCATAGGCATCAAAAGAGCTTTTTACTGATGTAAATACTTCTCTGGCTTTAGTAAGTATCCATCTATCTAACTCACCATATGCATCATTTGAAACATATGTTTCAAGATCATCCACATTCGCAAGTAAAAATCTAAACGTGTTTCTTATTTTTCTATACTGTTCAGCCGTTTGCTTTAAAATACCATCAGAAATTTTCAAGTCTGACTGATAATCAGAAAGTGCTACCCACAGTCTGAGAATTTCTGAGCCATACTCTTTAATGACTTTGTCTGGGGAAACCACGTTACCTTTAGACTTAGACATTTTCTCACCTTTCTCATCTACAGTAAACCCGTGAGTAATCAGTGTTTGATATGGTGAAACTTCATTCACAGCTGCTGAAAGCAGTAATGAAGACTGGAACCATCCTCTATGCTGGTCACTTCCTTCTATGTAAAGTGATGCTGGATACTCACCTGCATCATAGTTACCGCTTTTGATCACAGAATTCCAAGTCGAACCAGAATCAAACCATACATCCAGGATATCATCGATCTTTTCTAGATCATCAGCGTTGTACCCTGAATCTTCTGGAAGAAGATCTTCAATACTCATAGAATACCAGGCATCTGCACCTTGAGCATCAAAAAGACTTGCAACATGTTCTAACACTTTTGCATCAAAGATCACTTCTTTTGTACTTTTGATTCTAAAGAAAGCAATAGGTACACCCCAAGAACGCTGACGAGAAATACACCAGTCAGGTCTTCCTTCTATCATCGGCTTGAGACGGTTTTTAGATGTCTTAGGATAAAAATCTACACTTTCAATAGCATTCAGTGCTGTATCTCTTAGTGTATCTTTAGCACCTTGGGCTTTGTCATCTATAGAGATAAACCATTGGTTCGTTGCTCTATAGATCAATGGCTTTTTCGTTCTCCAACAGTGTGGGTATGAGTGAACGAATTTACTCTCTTTTAATAATGAGTCACCCAATATTTCCAAGATAGGCTCATTTGCTTTAAAGATGTGCATCCCTACAAACTCATCTGGGTTAGGAAGGAGATTTAAACCTTTTACACTCTCATCATAGCATCCACGCTCATCTACAGGCATCACGACTTCAAGACCATACTTAAGTCCTACTTTGTAGTCATCTTCACCATGTCCAGGTGCAGTGTGTACACAACCCGTACCGCCATCCATAAGTACATGTTCCCCAAGAATCACTTTAGATGGTCGACCATTTACAGGATTGATTGCCAAAAGATTTTCCATCTCAGTTGCAGCTATTTTTCTGCTTGCTTGTCCAGAAACCACACCTTCTTCTATCATCGTATCATAACGAGCGTCTGCTACGATATGACCATCAGAAGTCAAGACATACATCTCTTCAGGATTTAATGAGATACCTGTATTTGCAGGAAGTGTCCAAGGAGTAGTTGTCCAGATAACAAGCCCTGCTTTACCTTCCAGTCCTAACTTTTCTTTCGCTGCGTCACTGAGTTCAAAATGAACATAGATAGAATAATCTTCTTTATCTTCATACTCCACTTCCGCATCAGCAAGTGCTGTTCTTGCAGCCCATGACCAAAAGATAGGTTTGTGTCTTTCAACCAAAAGACCTTTTTGTGCTACTTCACAAAGTGTCCGATAGATGTTTGCTTCAAATTTAAAGTCCATCGTTACATAAGGATTTTTCCAATCTGCAATGACACCTAAAGCTTTAAAACCGTCTCTTTGTATGTCCACAAACTTCGCGGCATGTGCACGGCAAAGTTCTCTGAACTTCTCTGTAGGCATCGCTTCTTTTTTGTCTTTGCCAAGTTTCTCTTCAACTTTCTGCTCGATAGGCAAACCATGACAGTCCCAACCCGGAGTCATTCGAACTGCTTTACCTTGGAAATAGTTGTATTTTAAAATGATGTCTTTGAGTACTTTATTCAGTGCATGCCCTATATGGATGTCACCATTAGCATAGGGAGGACCATCATGAAGTGTAAACATTTCAGCGCCCGCGCGTTTTGTTTTCATCTGCTCATAAATGTCGGCATCAAACCATGCATTGTATTTTTTAGGTTCATTATTTGGAAGATTTCCACGCATTGGGAAGTCAGTTTTTGGAAGGAGGAGTGTGTCTTTAAAATCCATAGTTGATAATACCTTAGTCTTATATTATCCCGTGATTGTATCTAAAAGACCATTAGAAGCTACTTTTGCTACAATTATCTTATGAAAAATATACAAAATCTAATAGAAAAAATCATTCAACAGTTGACAAAAGAACACAAAACGGTCTCTTTTGCAGAGAGTTGCACTGGTGGTCGTATCGCTGCAGCATTTACAGCTATCTCAGGAGCTTCGGAAGTACTGCATGGTTCCTGTGTGACTTACTCAAATGATATTAAACATCTTTGGTTGGGTGTCAGTGAGGAAGTACTCGAAAAACATGGTGCAGTAAGCCAACCCTGTGTCGTACAAATGCTAGAAGGGATACAGAAAATGGCAGGTTCTGACTATGCTATAGCCGTTTCTGGTATAGCCGGACCGACCGGAGGAACTGAGCTAAAACCTGTAGGAACTGTATATATAGGTGTGCAAACACCTTTTTCACAAGAGGTGTTTCATTGTAACTTTAATGGGCCAAGAGAAGCAGTTCAAGAGCAATCTACTGTATTTGCCATCGAGAAATTAGCTGAAGTGTTGGGAATTTAAAAACATTTCCCATAATTCTCTTGACAATCAAAGGTTTCTGAGCTATAATTCCGTCCACTTATTCAAGTAATGAGTGCAAAAAATGTGTGACCTTTTAGCTCAGTTGGTAGAGCAACTCCCTTTTAAGGAGTGGGCCCATGGTTCGAATCCATGA
>NZ_JBFENQ010000129.1:0-4646 GCF_041551015.1 Sulfurovum sp.
ACATACTGCACAAATCAATAAGGAGGCGTAAGCATGGCAACTATTTATGCAACAGGTAAAAGAAAAGCGGCTATCGCTAAAGTTTGGTTGACTCCAGGTAACGGTGGAATGCTTATCAACGGTAAAACACTTGACCAATGGTTAGGTGGGCACGAAACACTTAAAATGAAAGTTAGACTTCCTCTTGAAGCAACTAAACAACTTGAGTCTATGAATATCAGAGCAACTACACTTGGTGGTGGTTATTCTGCTCAAGCAGATGCACTTAAGCATGGTATCACTAAAGCTCTTGTAGAGTTTGAACCATCTTTCAGAGCAATTCTTAAGCCAATGGGACTTCTTACTAGAGACTCAAGAGTAGTTGAAAGAAAGAAGCCAGGAAAGAAAAAAGCGAGAAGATCTCCACAATTCTCAAAAAGATAGTCAGTACTTTTCGACTTCTTTTTCACAAGGTTTATCCTTGGCACTTTTTGCAAGAGCTTTTCTCTTGCAAAATCTACATACTATACATTCACTATTTTTATCTATCATTCCAACCACGCTTAAAACAAAGTATCTATAATTATACATATAAACAGGCATGAAATGGCACTATGAAAACATAAAGAAAATCATGATGAAGATGAAGAAAATGATACTAGATATAAAATCTGATATCAATATGACCAGACGCATGAGATATTAGTGTATTTTGGAAGGTTACAGATATTTGTGACTAAATTGTATCAATTAGGTATCTTGGAGAGACCAAGATACCTAGATGTTTTAGTGGCTTTTACTTACAACGATCAACATTTTAATGTTAATCACAATAAATCGAATAAACTGCCAAAGTTTACAAGTTCTCATTGCTCTTGCAAATTTTCCTGGGATCATTGTTAAATTAAATTGCTCATTCTGAAAATTGACTTCTTCTTCTTTCATGTTATCTCCTTTTTTATAATAATTTTTTTACAAGTAAACTCTGTTTGAGCTTACTCAGGGATCAAAGTCCAACCTGGCTTGAGTTTTGCTTTATAGATAAACATATGGTGTAGGATATGTTTGATCCAGTGACCTGCAAGACCGATCTCTCCAAATGTATAGTCTGTATCACGACCTGTTCCAGGGTACTTTTCAAAGTCAGGTACAACAGGATAAACTGTCATCGCAGCAGCTTGACCATCTAACCATCCTTTACCGGCACTCGCAACACATGCCGCACCCATTTCTGCCATAGAAGCCTCATGAAGATGTGCATTTTCTCCATTCTTGATCATATCGCATACAGAGTGTGCAACGGCTTTACCGATGATACCTGCAGGCATACCTGTTCTTGGTGGTGTAGGATTGATCGGTGTTCCGTTGGGTGAACTCATTGGCTTAGAGATTGCATGAGGTGGTGCAAAGGCGATACCACATGCAAACATATTAGAAAATGATGGGTTTTGGTATGTTCTTGGCCAGTCAGATGCTTTCCAGTTCTCATAGGCACCTGCATCATACTTTGCATCTACTTTCATAAATCCGTTTGGAGCAAAA
Source organism: Sulfurovum sp. (assembly GCF_041551015.1). GTDB lineage: Bacteria > Campylobacterota > Campylobacteria > Campylobacterales > Sulfurovaceae > Sulfurovum. The sequence continues at coordinate 1,522 of NZ_JBFENQ010000129.1, forward strand.
AGTGTATCGGTCATGTCTGATCCATCTTTATCATAGGCTTTAAGACCTACACCAGAAAATGGTGGAATCAGCATAGAGAAGTCAAATTCCTCTTCTCCCATACTCCCATCCAGAAGTTCATAATGAAGTTTACCTGCTTCTACTTTGTTGACATGTGCCCCTATAATCCATGGAACATTTCTTTCAGCATACAGCGATTCAGCAAAAAGTTTAGAACTTACAGCATAACCTCCTACTTTCATGTGAAGACCACCCATACCAAAGTCACCCAGGAAGGATTCATTTGAAATCCATTTGATATCTAGCATATCACGGATACCTGCTTTTCTTGCTTCATGTTCAACGTTAAAGATGTATTCAAATGCAGCACCTTGACAGGTACATGTACCATGGCCTGTACCTATAAGAAGTTTTTGTCTTTCACCTTGTTTTGCTTTTGCAAACACTTTTTTTAATTCTTCATTTGCATGTACAGCATGGTCTGCAGTACAAACAGAAACGGTATGTTCTCCCAGTTCTCCTTTACCATTTCCTAAACCTGCTGTTGCATCAAAGTTAAGTTTAGGTCCAGTTGCATTGATGAGGTAATCATAGGTCAACTCTTCTGTTTGACCTTTAGTATTATCTTTTGTGGATTCTATAATAATATAAGGAGCATCATTGTCAGCCTTCCCATTTGGGTGGATCGAGACAGCCAAAGCTTGTCTGTAATCAATTCCTGCTTTTTTATAGACTGGTGCAAGTGGAAATACTACGTCTTCTTTTGTCATTTCTCCTACACCCACCCAAATGTTAGACGGGATCCAATTCCATTGAGAGTTTGGAGTAACGACCACCACTTCATGCTCTTTACCAAGCCATTTCTTTGCAAAGGTTGCAGCAGTGTGCCCTGAAACACCACCCCCCATTACTACTATTCGTGCCATATTCTTCCTTTTATAAATTGTATATACTCATTTTAGGAGATAAATTTTTAAAAGATAATTAAAGTCAATAAAATTAATGATATTTATCATTAAAACTTATTTTTGGTGTATAAACTATGGTCATTATACACCAAAAATTGATGCTCTGTAAATCAATATTATTTATCTTATCTAGAGCTTATAAGTCCGAATTAGCCTAAAATTACTAAAGTATGCTACTATTTTACCTCTGATATAATTGAGAAGAAGTTCACTATAAGGGAAGATAAAAATATATGCAGATGGTTATGATAAAGATCTTTTTATTGATGATGATAGTATCATCTCTTCAAGCAGATGTTTGGAATAACCCTCATAGTAAGGAAAAGAGTGCCTCCAATACGCTTTTTAGCTCTTTTTCACTCTCCCCTAAAAGACTGGACCCGGTTGTTTCATATAATTCTAATGAGTGGGCATTTATTGGTCAAATCTATGAACCCCCGTTGCAATACAATTATCTTCAAAAACCTTATATACTTGAACCACTTACACTCATTCAAATGCCAATGATACGTTATCTGAATAAAGAGAGACAAGAAGTAGATGAAAATGATAAGAGTGTAGTATTTAGCGAATACCGTCTGGATCTTAGGAAAGATGTCATGTATCAAAACCATCCTGCTTTTGCCAAAGATAAAAAAGGGCATCTACTTTACGCAGCATTGAGTAAACAAGATCTTGAAAAGATAGATACATTAGATGATTTTTCAAAGAAAGATACACGTCATTTGTTGGCAGCAGATTATGCATATGCCATAAAGCGTATGGGGGTAAGGCAGAACCATTCCCCTGTTTTGGACAGTATGCAAACATATATTGTGGGGTTAAAATCATATTCGAGTGCCATTACAAAGATCGCAAAAGAAAAGAAAGCGAAGGGAGAAATACTTGATCTACGCGCGTATGATATTTCAGGTGTAAAGGTTTTAGATGACTATACATTAGTCATAGAAATAAAAGGAAAATATCCGCAGTTTCTCTATTGGCTTACGATGAATTTTTTTGCACCTATTCCCTGGGAAGCAGATATCTTTTACCAGCAGCAAGGTTTAGTGGCTAAAAATCTGACGCTTAATTGGTATCCTGTAGGGACAGGAGCATATTATTTGGCAGAGAACAATCCAAATAAACAGATGCGTCTGGTGAAAAACCCAAATTTTCATGATGAGGTGTATCCTGGTTCAGATCATGATGATTCAGGAAAGAAACTACCATTTATAGATGAAGTCATTTATGCCCTCGAAAAAGAGAGCATACCTTTATGGAACAAGTTTTTACAGGGGTATTATGATGCATCAGGCATCAGCTCAGAAGCGTTTGACCAAGCTGTACAGATATCTTCATCGGGTACTATGGGGCTAAGTGAAGAGATGCAAAAAAAGGGTATATCGTTGATCGGATCTGTACAGCCTTCCATTTACTACATGGCATTTAATATGGTAGATCCTATTGTCGGTGGATATACAGAGTCAGCCAGAAAATTAAGACAAGCTATTAGTATTGCTATTGATCAGGAAGAGTATATCTCTATCTTTATGAATGAAAGAGGTATAGCAGCACAAAGTGTGATACCTCCTGGTATTTTTGGATATGAAGAGGGGGAAAAAGGTACAAATAGCGTAGTCTATGAGTGGGTTGATGGCAAGAGAGTACGCAAGTCATTGACGTTTGCTAAGCAACTCTTGGCAGAAGCAGGATATCCAAATGGTGTTTCAAATAAAACAGGAAAGCCTTTAAAACTTTACTATGATGCCACTGCTACGGGTCCTGATGACAGAGCTTTGATGGATTGGTATCGTAAACAGTTTGATACTTTGGGTATACAGCTTGTGATACGTGCGACTGACTATAACCGCTTCCAAGATAAAGTACGTAAAGGAAAGACACAACTTTTTTCATGGGGCTGGAATGCAGATTATCCAGATCCGGAAAACTTCCTCTTTTTGCTCTATGGAGGAAACGCCTCTATGGATACCAATGGTGTGGGGATCAACTCCTCAAATTATAAAAACCCGGTGTTTGACACACTCTTTGAAAAAATGAAAACGATGAAGAATACGCCCGAAAGAATGGAAATTATACGTAAAATGGTAAACATATCAAGAGAGGATGCACCCTGGGTGTGGGGTATTCATCCTAAGTCTTTGGCCTTGTCTCATG
>NZ_JBFENQ010000130.1:0-4617 GCF_041551015.1 Sulfurovum sp.
AAAAAGCCACACCCTGTGCATGATTACCCGCAGATGCAGCGACAACACCACCTCTGTCACCCGCTTCTATAAGAGAAGCAATTTTATTAAAAGCCCCTCTGAGTTTAAATGCTCCTGTACGCTGTAAATTTTCTTTTTTCAGATACACTTCATAGCCACTCAATTGGCTTAAAATAGGTGCATAAGAGTAGGGTGTCCTATGTACTACATGGGATACTCTATCGTACGCTTTTTCTATACTTTTTAAGTCTAACATTATCTTTCCTAGATATTATATTGCAAGAAGTATATCAAAATTAAGGATAAAGCATGGAATGTGAAATGCCATTGGTTAACTCTAACCCTGAAGAGATGAAAGAAATATTTGAAAGTGTCAAAACAATTGCTATACTTGGTCTCTCCTCTGATGAGAGCAAAGCAAGCAACATGGTCGCAAGATATCTTCAAAATGCAGGATATAAAATAGTCCCTGTCTATCCTAAAGAAGAGGAGATCCTGGGAGAAAAGGTCTACCGTTCACTCGAAGAGATCCCTTTTGAGGTCGACATGGTCAATATCTTTAGAAAACCTAATGCGTTTGATGCTATCGCTGATGCGTGTATCAAAAGAGGTGATATCAAAGTATTTTGGGGACAACTTGGACTGGTCAACAACGCTGCCGCACAAAAGGCTAAAGATGCAGGTATGAAGGTAGTACAGAACTACTGTAGCAAACTTGAGCATATGGCATTGATGGCATAACACTGATTTTACTCTGTCTTCAGTATGACTGTACAGAGTTTATTTCAGTTTAAAATATCTCTTACTCTATATTGAAAGTGACCTCTCTGCTTCAAAAGAAGGGTCTATCATCCAATAAAACTACTTTTTACGAAGAAAAACACCACTCTCTACATGTGCGGTATGAGGAAACTGATCATACATTGCTGCATCTATCACCTCATGCGTTTGTACCAGTGTTTCCAAATCTCTTGCAAGTGTCTCAGGGTTGCATGAAATATAAATAATATTCTCTATATTTGAAATGAGTTCTATGGTCCCCTCATCCAATCCTGCTCTTGGCGGGTCTACCAGTACCGTACTGAAATTATAACTTTCCAGCTCAATCTCTTTGAGTCTGGAAAATTCTCTTGTACCATTCAAGGCTTCAGTCATCTCTTCAGATGCCAATCTTGCAAAAGTAATATTCTCGACATGATTGAGCGCACAGTTCTCAAGTGCTGCATGAATGGAGCGTTTACTGATCTCTGTAGCCAAAACCTTATCAAAATAATGTGAAAGAGGCAGTGTAAAATTACCCAGTCCACAGTAACTCTCTAAAAAATCCCCATAGCCTACTGTTTTAGCCTGCTTAATGGCCCACTCTATCATTTTTATATTGACTGTAGGATTTGGCTGTGTAAAACCGCTTTCATACTGAACATAGGTAAATGTTTTTCCATCGATATCCAACTTTTCAATGACAAATTCATCTGAAAGGATCACTTTTTGTTTACGGCTTCGTCCCATGATCTTACAGTTCAGTTCAGCTTCAATCTGTTTTGCCTCAGCACTCCACACATCATCCAGTTTTCTATGGTATAGCATGGTGATAAGACATTCATCTGTCGTAGTTGCCAGAAACTCCACTGCAAAAAGGCGATGCTTTAACACTTCTGTAGATACATTGATCTTTTCCAGTAACTTCCACATACGTTTTTCTATAGGTTCTATGACTTTAGGACATTCTTCTATGTTGATAGCACCTTTTTTTTCGATGTTCCCCATAGCATAATCACATCTATCACCCTCATGCCAAATGCGAAACTCTGCTCTAGCTCGGTAATGATCTGTAGGAGAATCAAATACTTCTAATTCTCCCTGATAAAAAGGAGCCAAGAGTCCAGAAACCCTCTGCTGTTTTTGCTTTAACTGCTCCTCATACCCTATCTCATAGAGTCCACAAGACCCACAACTTCCAAAATGTTTACAGTTCAAATTTCATACCTTTAATTTGCATTGGATATAATCACAATAATAAAATATGTGTAATTTTACCCAAAAGGTCCAAAATGTCTATAAGTGTTGTCATACTCGCTGCAGGTCAAGGTACAAGAATGAAGTCTACTACGCCAAAGGTGCTTCATGAAATCTCCGGAAAGTCTATGCTCTTCCATGCCATAGATGCAGCACAGAAAATTTCTGATGATATCACTGTCGTACTCTACCATCAAGCAGCACGTATACAAGAAGAGATAGAAGCACACTACAGCGGCATACATTTTCATATGCAAGATGCGGTACAGTTTCCAGGTACAGGCGGGGCTATGAAAGGTGTAGAGGTCGCACACTCTAAAGCATTAATACTCAATGGTGATATGCCGCTGGTTACTATGTCTGCACTTGAGTCACTGATGCAGGGAGATGCTGACATAAACATGTCTGTGATCAAACTGGACAACCCTTCTGGTTATGGCCGTGTCGTCATCAGCCAAGGTAATGTAGTCGAGATCGTAGAGGAAAAAGACTGCATTCCTGCACAAAAAGAGATACAAACTGTGAATGCAGGTGTCTACTGTGTCAAAAAAGAGTTACTAGAGAGTTACATCCCTGCTCTAAGTAACGAAAATGCGCAAAAAGAGTACTACCTTACAGATATCATTAAAATGGCTGTAGATGAAGGTAAAATTGTACACCCTGTCCTTGTCGAAGAAGAAGAATTTAAAGGTGTGAATTCCAAACTTGACCTTGCACATGCAGAAGAGATACTTCAAAGACGCATCAAAACAGAGTGGATGAAAGCAGGTGTCTCTATGCGTTTACCAGAGACCATTTACATCGACTCACGAGCCACCTTTGAAGGTGAATGCATGTTGGAAAATGGTGTAAGTATCCAGGGTGCTTCACATATCATCGCTTCACACATTAAAACGCACTCTGTCATTGAAGATGCACATGTTGAAAATTCCGATGTAGGACCAATGGGTAGGATCAGACCAAATACGAAGCTTATCAACACACATATCGGTAATTTTGTTGAAGTGAAAAAGTCTACGCTTACTGGTGTAAAAGCGGGTCATCTGGCTTATATCGGTGATGCTAGTATTGATGAAGGTTCTAACATTGGTGCAGGGGTCATCACTTGTAATTACGATGGTAAGAATAAATACCAAACAAAAATAGGTAAAAATGTATTTGTAGGGTCAGATACACAACTGGTTGCACCTGTTACCATAGAAGATGATGTTATTATAGCAGCAGGAAGTACCATAAACAAAAATGTAGCACAAGGTGAGCTTGCCATCTCAAGAGCACCTATGAAAACGATCAAAAACTTCTTTTATAAATTTTTTGGAGATAAATAGTATGCAAATTGATTTAACAGGTAAATCTGTACTGTTAGGTGTGACAGGAAGTATCTCTGCCTATAAGGCATGTGACCTGGCGCGTCTATTTGTAAAAGCTGGTGCTTCTGTACATGTAGTCATGAGTCCTTCAGCACAACGCTTTGTATCCTCACTGACTTTTGAAGCCCTTACACGTAATCCTGTTTTAACTGAAGAGAGCGAATCTTGGGCTAGTGAGTTAAATCATATAGAGCTAGGTAAAAAGTGTGATATTTTTATCATTGCTCCTGCAACTGCCAATACCATTAACAAAATTGCGCAAGGTATTGCTGATAATATTTTAACCCAAACTGCATTGGCATTTAAAGATAAGATCCTCATTGCTCCTGCAGCCAATACGGAGATGCTTGCAAAAACTGCTACCTGTAATGCCATTACATTTTTACAAAACAATAACTATGACATTATTAACCCACAAGATAAACTCCTCGCCTGCGGAGATGTTGGAAGTGGTGCACTGGCAGAACCAACAGAAATCTTTTTTGAAGTTGCAAAAGCATTATATAGAGATCCATTCTGGGAAAACAGACCTGTAATTGTAACAGGTGGTGGAACACGAGAGAAACTAGATGAAGTACGCTATATATCGAACTTTTCATCTGGGAAAATGGCAAAGTCACTCTGTGTTGCACTCTATTTGAGAGGAGCAGATGTATCCTATATTTCTACTATGGGGTTTGATGACCTGCCATCAGCTATTACCACCATAGAAACACATGATGCCCAAGATATTTTAGATGCCACTCAAACATCCATTAAAAAAGTAACAACAGATAACCAAACTCTTAAAATGCCCTATTTATTTATGGTAGCAGCTATTGCAGACTTTACACCAAAATCCCCACAAAGCGGTAAACTTAAAAAATCAATGCTTGGTAATACATGGAATATTGAACTCAAACAGACAACCGATGTACTTGCAACTATAGACAAAAGTGCTATAAAGACAGTGGGTTTTAAAGCAGAAATGGATACAAAAGAGGGATTAAATAATGCCGTTTCCCTCTTAGATAAAAAGGAAGTAGATGCTGTATGTTACAACCTTTTAAAGGATGCCAAAAGTTTTGGTGGTAATGAAAATGAAATTACATTTATTACTAAAGATACACAAATTGCTTTAGGACGTGCAGATAAACTCACTCTCTCCGGTAAGATATTGGATGAATCCAAAAAACTCATCCATAAAGAAGAAATAAATGTCTAAACATATTTTAAAACATCTCGCTATTAT
>NZ_JBFENQ010000131.1:0-4601 GCF_041551015.1 Sulfurovum sp.
ATGACTGATGCAAGTTCAATATCATCTTCTTTAGATACCAGTTCATCAAAAGCAGTCATTTGCTCTGTACTTCTTGGATACCCATCGATAAGTACATTGTCTACAGGTGCATTTTTAATAGCAGATACGATCGTGTCTACGATGATGTTCAGTGGTACCAGTGCACCTTTAGAGATATAGCTTTCTATCGTTTGTCCCAATTCGCTTCCGCTTGCTACTTCTTCTCTTAGCATATCTCCAGTAGAGTAGTGTACGATAGTGTCACTGTTTTTCTCAGCGATGATACTTGCGTCTGTTGTTTTTCCTGAACCTGGTGCGCCAATGATTAAAAATAGTTTTTTCATAGTTTTATTTCCTTTATTTTATGCTGTTGGTGTTTGTCTAATTCTGAGACTTAACTCTTTAAGTTGTTCTGCATCTACTACACTTGGTGCTTGTGTAAGAAGACACTGTGCTTTTTGTGTTTTAGGGAATGCGATGACTTCACGTATACTTGAAGCACCTGTCATAAGCATAATAAGTCTGTCAAGACCTAGAGCAAAACCACCATGTGGCGGTGCACCGAATTTGAGTGCATCAAGTAAGAATCCGAATTTATCTTGTGCTTCTTCTTCATTAATACCAAGCAGTTTAAATATCTCTGCTTGAACATCTTCTTTATGGATACGGATTGACCCACCACCAAGTTCTGTACCGTTAAGTACGATGTCATAAGCAATAGATTCGATATCTTCGATATCTTCATAATCCAATGATTTTGGTTGTGTAAATGGATGGTGAAGTGCTTTGACCTTACCGTCCTCTACTTCAAACATAGGGAAGTCCATGACCCATAAGAATTCGAAAGTATCTTTAGGGATGATCTCCATGATCTCTGCAAGGTAGATACGGAAGCGACCCATGTAGTCCCATACCAGTTTTTTCTCACCAGCACCGAAGAATACTGCATCACCTATTTCAAGTTCACATCTCTCGACAATCGCCTGAAGATCATCTTCTGTAAAGAATTTAGCAAGAGGACCTTTAAGACCATCTTCTTTCATTTGGAAGTAACCTAGACCAGATGCACCGAATTTACGTACATACTCTTCAAAACCTTTCATTTGACGTTTTGAGAAGATCTCATCGCCTTTTGGTACTTTGAGTGCTTTGATACGGTTTTTCTTAGGTGTCTTTGCAATGCTTGAGAAAATTTCGTTATCACATCTTTCAAAAATGTCGATCACATCTACCATTGCTAAATCATAACGCATGTCTGGTTTGTCTGAACCGTATTTTTCCATCGCTTCAGAGTGAGTCATACGTTTAAATGTACTAGGGATATCAAAACCGCAAGCAGAAAATACATTGCTTATAAGTTTTTCAGCGACTGCTATCACGTCTTCCTGATCACAGAAAGACATTTCAACATCTATTTGTGTAAATTCCGGTTGTCTGTCTGCTCTTAAGTCTTCATCTCTAAAACATTTTGCTATCTGGAAATAACGGTCGAAACCACCTACCATAAGAAGTTGTTTGAAAAGTTGTGGAGACTGTGGAAGTGCATAAAATTCACCACTATGAACACGAGAAGGTACAAGGTAATCTCTTGCACCTTCTGGTGTAGATTTAGTAATGATAGGTGTTTCAACTTCAAGGAAGTCCAATTCATCAAGTGTGTTACGCGCAGCTATAGTTGCTTTTGAACGAAGCTTGAAGATATCGTAAGATTTTTGTGTTCTAAGCTCCAAGTAACGGTACTTAAGTTTGATCTCTTCGTTTACTTTTTCATCATTCAGGTCAAAAGGCATAGGCTTAGAACGGTTTTCTATCACAAGTTTGTCGACTACCATTTCAACTTTACCTGTTTTAAGTTTAGGGTTTTCAAGACCTTCACCACGAGCACGCATAGTTCCTGTAGCAACAAGTACAAACTGATCTCTTACATCTTCGGCTATTTTGTGAGCTTCAACATTATCTGCAGGGTCACAAACCAGCTGTATCACTTCATCTTTATCTCTAAGGTCTATAAATATAAGCCCACCATGATCTCTACGGGAAGAAACCCAACCCGCTACGGTAACTTCTTGTCCGATATGTTCTTCATTTACTTCTGCACAATAATGTGTTCTCATAACTATCCTATCTGTTTATAATGACGCGATTATATCAAAAAGTAGTTTAGGGTTAAATTCACAATCAAAAATATGGCAATATGACATATTTTCAAATACTAACAGTTCATTTATGCTACTCTAACAATTATATTTCTTAAATACAGTAGGAAAAAGATGAGTAATCAAAAATTAGCACAGATAAAAACTGCAGGGTTTATTTTAAAACCTAACGACCCAGAGATAAAAACACTTTATGAACGCATCAAGGCACAGTTTGAGTCTAGAGGAATTTCTGTGATCTTAGCTGACCGTTCAGCAGAGATGATAGGTCTAAAAGGAATTCCCTTTAAAGATATGTGCGAAAAATCGGACTTTTTAGTCTCTTTAGGTGGAGATGGAACTTTGCTTTCATTGGTACGTCGTTCTCATGGATATAATAAACCTGTTGTAGGTATTAATGCAGGTAATTTAGGATTTTTGGCTGATGTAACGATAGATGATGTGGAGTTGTTCTTAGAACAATTGATCAGAGATGAATATCGCATTGATGAGCGTATGATGATAGAAGGGTATATACAAAGAAAAAATGGTCAAAAAGAGCCATTCTTTGCTTTTAACGATGTGGTTATCACACGTCCAGTAGTCTCTAGGATGGCAACTATTTATGCATCTATTGATGGAGAAAGGTTTAATACATATAAAGGGGATGGACTCATAATCGCAACACCTACAGGATCAACTGCTTACAGTCTTGCTTCAGGCGGTCCTGTAATGTATCCACTTACGCAGGCACTCATAATGACACCTATAATGGCACATTCTTTAACCCAGCGTCCTCTCGTGGTACCTGCTGATTTCACGATAGAACTTTCGTCACCGGAAGAACGTATCATTGCAGTGATAGATGGACAAGATGATTATGAGATGGTTCCTGAAGATATACTGGTGATCATGGGCGCAAAGCGCGGTGCGAAATTGCTTCATAGAAAAGAGCGTAATTATTTTTCTGTATTGAGAGAAAAACTATCATGGGGTGATGAAAATTGATAGAACGTTTATACCTTCGTGATCTTGTTACTTTTGATGAAGTAGAGCTAGAGTTTGAAAATGGGTTGGTCGTTTTAACCGGACCCAGTGGGGCAGGTAAGTCTGTACTTATGTCTGCGATACTTTCTAGTTTTGGACACACTACACAGGGTGCAGCAGCATTGTGTGAAGTAAATTTGGTTAAGCCATTTGGATTAGAGAGTGACGCCTATGAACTTGAAAATGACTTAACGGTAAAAACATTAAAAAAAGAGAAGCTTCGTTACTTTATAGATGGACAAAATATCTCTAAAAAAGCCTTGGGTGAAATGTTTATGCCTTATGTCAAGTATCTCTCTGTACGTGACAAAGGCGGTTTTGAATCTGAAACACTTTTAAAGATGATCGATGATCAGCTTATAAGTAAAGATAAAACGTTTAAACAGTCATTAAAAGAGTACAAAAAACGTTATAAAAATTATAAAGAAAAAGTTTTACAGCTCTCAAAGATAAAAGAAGATGAAGCAAAGCTTGCTGAACTCATAGAGTATGCTACGTATGAAGTAGAAAAAATAGCTTCTATTAACCCACAAGTAGGTGAAGAAGACGAATTACTAAAGATTAAACAACAACTTTCACGTATAGACAAAATAAAAGATGCACTCTCAAATGCTACAGATATTTTTGCTTTGGAAGCAAGTGTTGAGGAAGTCTATAGACTTTTAGAGAAAGATGGGTCTCTGTTTAGTGATGCAATGAATCAGCTCCGTGCTGATTTTGAAGAGACAGAAAATCTTGCAGATGAACTCGAAGAGGTAGATGTAGAAGAGGTGTTGGATCGTCTTGGTGATCTTACAACACTTAAAAACCGCTATGGAAGCATAGAAGAGGCTTTAGCCTATAAAGAAGATAAAGAGAAAGAACTTTCAGGATATCAAAATATTGAAAAAGACAAGAGTATGTTGGAATCTTTTTTAGCTTTAGAGTTTTCAGAGCTACAGATCATCTCTTCAAAACTCTCTCAGTCACGCCAAAAAGAAGCAAAGTGGCTAGAAAAATCTTTAGCAGAGTATTTGACAACACTAAAACTTCCTGCACTGACCTTTGAATTTTCTTCAGGCCCTTTAGCAGAAAGCGGAATGGATAGTGTAGAGGTTATGCTTGGGTCTTCAAAAACTGCCACACTAAGTGGTGGAGAGTTTAACCGTGTACGTTTGGCACTGATGGCAACGACAATCCCTATAGATAAAAGTAAACAAGGTGTACTCATATTAGATGAAATAGATGCCAATGTCAGTGGAGATGAGTCTATAGCCATAGCTGAGATGATACATAAATTAGCATCTGTCTATCAAGTTTTTGCGATCTCTCATCAGCCGCATCTTTCAGCAAAAGCGGGACAACATATAGTGGTGACAAAAGCAGGAAAAAACAGTAAGGTAGAAGTATTAAATGATGTGACCCGTGTTTCTGAAATAG
>NZ_JBFENQ010000132.1:0-4590 GCF_041551015.1 Sulfurovum sp.
ACAAGCAGATGTCATGATTTTGGCAGGAACACTTTCTAAAAAGCACTCTGAATTTGCCAGAAGACTTTATGACCAGATGACAGAACCTAAATGGGTGATCTCTATGGGTTCATGTGCAAATACTGGTGGTATGTTCAACACCTATGCAACAGTACAAGGTGTTGATCGTATCATTCCTGTAGATATTTATCTTCCAGGATGTGCACCAAGACCTGAAACACTTCAGTATGCACTGATGATGCTTCAAAAGAAGATTCGTAAAGAGTCTGCAGATATGAAGAAAAATACAAAACAAGACTTGACCAATCAAACGGGCAAAAGAGCGAGGTTGATCTAATGAGAAAATACGTACCAAAAGATAACGTTCAAGGAAAAGCATACTATACAGATAGATTTTGGGTTGCACCTCGTGTACCTAGATCTGAAGTAGAAGATGCACATTTCGCTTCAGTAGTTCAGGCATTGGAAGAACAGGCAAAAGAGTCTTATATAGAAATAGGACAGCTTGTTATACATATAGATGCAACAAATAATTTTGCTGTACTTAAAACACTTAAAGAAAAATGTGGATATACACAATGTTCTGAGCAATCTGCTGTAGACTACTTGGCAAAAGATGGAGAATTCGAACTTTTTTACCAACTTCTTAATGTTAGTGAAGCTAAAAGAGTAAGAGTCGTATGTCGTATTAAAAAGGGCGAAGCAATTGAAAGCGTTGAGCCTCTTTTTAGATCTGCAAACTTTGCAGAGCGTGAAATGTTTGACATGTTTGGAATCAAAGTAAACAATCATCCGTTCCTTAAACGTATCATTATGCCTGATGACTGGGAAGGACACCCTTTACTTAAAACGTATCCTTTGCATGGAGATGAGTTTGCTTCATGGTATGAAGTAGACAAGATCTTCGGAAAAGAGTATAGAGATATCATCGGACCAGAAAACAGAGATCCTGCAAAAGTAGATAGACATGATACAAAACGTTTCTCAAGAGTAGGATATGAAGTACCGTTCGGTGCAGATATTTCTGAAGGTGAAACAGAGAAAGAAATTGAATATAGTGAAACATTCTTAGTTGACTATAATAAAAAAGGGTCTAAGCAATTAGACGAAAGAAGATAGGGGAGCCGATGCAAGTAGCTAATAAATTAACGCCATTTTTTGAGAACCTCAATTTTGAGCGTGACGACAACACAATGGTTATCAACTTTGGTCCTCAGCACCCTTCTGCACACGGTCAGTTAAGACTTGTTCTTGAACTTGATGGTGAGCAAGTAGTTAAAGCCTATCCAGATATAGGTTACCTTCACAGAGGTATAGAGAAAATGGCAGAAAACATGACGTATAATGAATTCTTGCCAACAACAGATAGACTTGACTATATCGCTTCAACATCTAACAACTATGCGTATGCATTGGCTGTAGAAAAGCTTATCGGTGTAGAAGCACCTAGACGAGCACAAGTAATTAGGACTATGTTACTTGAGCTTAATCGTGTAATTTCACATCTTTTCTTTGTTGCAACACATGCACTGGATGTCGGTGCTATGTCAGTATTCCTCTATGCTTTCCGTGAGCGTGAATTTGCAATGGACTTAATGGAAGACTATTGTGGGGCAAGATTAACACACTCTGCTGTACGTATCGGTGGTGTACCTCTTGACCTACCTGCAGGATGGTTAGAAAATGCTGCTGCATTCTGTGACAAAGTGGACTATGAAGTTGAGCATACATATGGAGCATTGCTTAATGAAAACCGTATCTGGAAAATGCGTCTTGAAGATGTAGGGGTTATCTCTGCTGAAGATGCACTTTCATGGGGTTGTACAGGTCCTATGCTTAGAGGTTCTGGTGTACAGTATGACATTAGAAAAGAAGAACCATACGAACTTTATTCTGAGTTAGACTTCGATATTCCAGTAAGTGAGAGATGTGACTCTTATGGTCGTTTTAGACTTTATATGGAAGAGATGAAACAATCTACACGTATTATTAGACAACTTATTCCTATGTATGCTGAAACTGAGCCTCAATTGATGGCACATGCACCACAATATATCTCTGCACCAAAAGAAGAGATCATGACACAAAATTATGCATTGATGCAACACTTTGTACTTGTGACTCAAGGGATGAGACCACCAAAAGGTGAAGTCTATGTTCCAACTGAATCACCAAAAGGTGAACTTGGTTTCTACATCAAATCAGAGGGTGAACCATATGCTTACAGACTTAAGTGTAGAGCACCAAGTTTCTTCCATACAGGACTCCTTCAAGAGCTTCTCGTTGGTACATATATTGCAGACGTCGTTACGATCATTGGTACTACCAATATCGTATTCGGTGAAGTTGACAGATAAGGAGCCCCCCCCATGAAAAGATATGATTTAAGACATTTAAAAGACGATTTTTATGACAGAATGGTTGAGCTTATCGATCAAGGACTAAAAGTAGGTGAAGTGGGAATTTTCATGTTTGAAGTAGGAGATTTTTCTTCTATTCAAAAATCTGCTGATGTGATTAAGCAGACAGGACATCAACTTATGAACTCACTTAAGTTCAATGAGGTCGATTGGACTGTCGTAGTTAAAAAAGCAAGTGATGAGGATGCCAAATCACGTAAAGAGGCTCTAGAGACTTCAAAACAAGAAGCTGAAGAGTCAGCTGCCGAAGAAGCGTAAAAACTTCCTCTTTTCTTCTGTAGACCAGGTATTATACTTGTGTCTGCAAATTCCTATACTTATTTATCTATTAGCCTGTTTTTTGTGATTTTTATTTTGTAGAATTGAAATTTTTTATGAATGAGGTATATACATACTATGCTCAAAAAGAGCATAGTATAAAAGAATTATTTTAGGTTTTTAGAAATGTTTTTTACCGCATCACTTGCATGGTTGAATGCAAGAGCGATACTACCCTGATCTGTTACAACGTCACCGATAGTATAAAGACCTTCTACATTTGTTTCAAATGTACTTTCGTCATATACAGGAACATCCCACTCACCAGTTTTAACACCAGAGTTTACTAGAATGTCTTTTGGTGTTGTACCACCAAGTGCGTAGACAGCTCTGTCATACTCAGCTGTTGAACCGTCAGTGAAGTTAACTTGGATCTTACCAGCTGGTGAAGGCTCAACGCTCTCAACATCTACACCAAGTTTGTTACAAAGTTTTCCATTATCTAGATACTTAAGTGTCATCTCTGTATTGATTGGGTTCATTCTTTTGATCTCAGCTTGTCTGTAGTTGAGTGTAACTACACAATCTTCCATACCTTCCATCTCTACTAGACCATAAGCATACTCACCAGCAGTGTCTCCACCACCAACAACCATTACGTGCTCACCGTTTTGTACTTTAGAAAGGTTGAAGTTAAGTACATCTTTAAGCTCTTTTGGAAACTTGTATCTAGGTTTGTTTGGTTTACCCATACGGCCTACTGAAAGGATGACGTTTCTAGCTTTGATTGATTCAACAGCTTCTGCTACTGCATCATTGGCAAATACAATTGAAAAAAGACCATCTTCGCCTTTTTCAACTCTGATGATCTCATGATTGTACTCAAACTTGTCAAGTACACCAGCTTCTTTTAGTTTTTCATCCATTTGTTCAATGTACTCTTCTTTTGAACACTCTTCAAATGAAACGTTACCTTCAAACTCGGCTTTACGCCCCATCCAGTCTTTGTCAACTCTTTTACCTTTTTTGTAAAATTTGTGGATCATATCATTGTGGTGAGGTGCCTTGTCAATAACAACAATGTTCTCAATACCAGCTAGTTTTGCTTCGATCGCACATGCCATACCGCCAGGACCTGCTCCAATAATCGCAATGTCTACTACTTTTCCGTTTTCGTGAATCATGTTTACCCTTATTAAAACTTTATTTGACGTAAATTGTAACATAGGGAATTAAAAAAATATGTATATTGAAGTTATAACCTTCATAAGTTGATCTTCGATGTGAGTAAATGTAACATTAAAAAGTATTATAAGAGCTCAAAACATAGCTCTATGAATCGTTAGTGATACATTTTAACACAGAACTTTGTTTTTTAATTTGTTTTCTAATACAATCATTGAAAGCATTTTTAAGCAGAGACAATAGATAGTATTGTCCAAGGTGTACATAAAGGCAAGATCAGCACAAGGAAGAGACGATAGTGGAGTACAGATATGAAAGTAAAAAAGAGAATTTTGAAAATGTTGATAGTATAGTTTTTTCAGCAGATATTACAAATGAAGAAGCACAGATTTTTCAATTACTTAAAGAGAAACAGGGGAAGCATTTGATATGCCCTGAAGCAAAGGTGTATCAGGATTTTTTAAAAGCATATAGCAGCAGTAGCGGATATCATATTTTTAATGGAGATTTAGAGACGTTGGCTGCTTCTGATGTAGTGATATCATTTGGCACATGGTTTCAGGGTGAAAGTACAGAATCTACAGCATTGGTTCAAAAGGTGTTAGGAGAAAAAAAGCCCAAATTGGTTTATATGCATCCCATAGAAGATGCAACACTTCAAACTAGTATCACACAGTTTATAAAATATGAAGTAGGGAGTGAAGAAGGTGTAGCTGCATTATTGGCA
>NZ_JBFENQ010000133.1:0-4555 GCF_041551015.1 Sulfurovum sp.
TGCCACATAGGCATCACCAAAATCTTCTGTGATCTTAGGTACTTTGGTCGAAGCGATCGTCCGACTATCAACAAAAACAAAACCCTCTTTACGAAGTGCTCCATACAGTGTATGCATCGCAGCATAATTGTCAGTAAACACAGAACCTGTATGGTTGTTGATATAACGTGCAGCAGGGAAAAGTGTTCTAAGCTCTTTCACTCTGGCTTCTATCTGCTTTTTGCTGAAGGTTGTTATGAGTGTTTTTGTCTGTTTATTGAACTGTTCACTTCCAGATTCCATTGGCAAATGGATCATATAATGTTCCAATCCTTTGGCTAAGTTATGTGATGTCATCGAGCGCTTTGATGGAGGAAATATGGATGGAGTGATCTTCAAACCTGTAGCCTGTATCTTATTGAGTTGTCTTCTGTTCGAGACATCATCTATAATGATAGCGAGTTTTGGCTTTTCACCCTTAGCAGACAACATCACTCTGTTGTACTGCTTCCTCTTTGATATATCTTCTTTCGTAATGATTCCTTCTACTTTTACCTTTTTATCGATTAAAGGTTTTGTAGGCGTTGGTCTATCTTTATTTTGTACTTGAGGTTTTTGTGTTTTGATCTTTGAGAGATCTTCTAAAAGTTTTCTTTTGCTTTCTTTTTTATCTGTTTTAGAGGTCTGTGCTGTCGGTGTATGCCCATTGAGCCTATCTTGCCGTCCTAAAAAATATCCAAAAACTACCATAAATATCATCAAAAATACACCTAGAACGATAAAGATACTTTTTTTGAAAGTAGAACCTTTTGTACTCTTTCTGCTTCTTCTCTTTCTTGTTGCTGTTTTTCTGCTAGAAGATTGAGTATTTGTTTTTTTGGGTTGCGTTGCCATGAAGTCCACTAGTTTTAATTTTCAACTATTGTAACAAAGTAGCATTAAGAATGGGATGTGAAATGTATAAAAGTAGATAAGAAAATAAAACTAACGAAATATTTTTGGTATGTCGTACTTAGATTTTGTTGTTTGAGTAAAGGAGGCTACGTCAGTAGCTGACTGCACTCATCAACAAAAGATGAGTGCAAAGAACTAAAAAGATTAGTTAGTTTCTTGGTCTACGATTTTACCTGCTGAAATCCAAGGCATCATTTCACGAAGCTTGTTACCAGTTTTAGTGATAAGCTTCTCTTTGTCATTAGCACGTTCAGCATTCATTCTTGGGTATCCTGCTTGACCTTCAAGGATAAAGTCTTTTGCGAATCTACCATCTTGGATCTCTGTTAAGATATCTTTCATCGCTTGTTTTGATTCAGCGTTGATTACTCTTTTACCAGAAACATAGTCACCATACTCAGCTGTGTTAGAGATAGAATATCTCATATCAGCGATTCCACCTTCGAACATAAGGTCAACGATAAGCTTAAGCTCGTGAAGACATTCGAAATATGCAAGTTCCGGTGCGTAACCCGCTTCTGTAAGTGTTTCGAAACCAGCTTGTACAAGTGAAGCAGCTCCACCACAAAGTACTGCTTGCTCACCGAAAAGGTCAGTTTCAGTTTCATCTTTGAAAGTAGTTTCGATGATCGCAGTTCTACCACCTCCGATAGCTGATGCATAAGAAAGAGCAAGCTCTTTAGTTGTACCGCTTGGGTTTTGTCCTACAGCAATAAGATCTGGAATACCACCACCTCTTACGAATTCAGAACGAACAGTGTGACCTGGTGCTTTTGGAGCGATCATTGTAACATTGACGTCTGCTCTTGGAGAAATTCTTCCATAATGAATGTTAAATCCATGTCCAAATGCAATAGTAGCACCCTCTTTAAGGTTTGGTTCGATTTCATTAGCATAGATCTCTGCTTGATTTTCATCTGGAAGAAGGATCATAACTACATCAGCTTTTGCTGTAGCATCTGCAACAGAAAATACTTCAAAGTTTTTAGCCGCAGCTTTTTTCCAAGAAGAACCACCCTCTCTTGCACCAATAACAACATTTACACCTGAATCTCTAAGGTTTTCTGCATGTGCGTGTCCTTGTGAACCGAAACCGATCATTGCTACTGTTTTTGACTTGATGATGTTGATATCACAATCTTTGTCATAATATACATTTAAAGTTGACATTTATTATCCTTGATGTACGAAGTACGAAAATTTTCGCGATTATATCCAAATATAACTTATTATCGTAAATTTTACCTACAATTATCTTTTATGATATAATAAATCTTCGTAGTTAAAAGGAGTGACTTTGATTGAATTTCTCAATGAAACTATTCTATGGTGGCACTGGATCGTTTTTGGAATAGCATTACTTATTTTGGATATGAGTATGGGTACGTTTTTCATCCTCGGGCTTGGCATTGCTGCAATTATCGTAGGTGTTCTGGACACATTTTTAGATATCTCTTTTACAGTAGAGCTCACCATTTGGATGATACTTTCCATACTTGCCATTGCTGCTTGGTTTAAATGGTTTAGGGAGCATCCTGTGACAGATAGCGGTCAATCAAACTATAGACTTGACACTCTAGGCATAGTGATGGAAGACATACAGCCTCATAGCAGAGGAAAGGTCACTTTTGACACACCTGTTCTTGGTAACACTTCATGGCATGCCATCTCTAAAGTAGATATCGACAAAGGCTCACGTGTAAAGATCGTACAAATCAATGGACAACTCATAGAAGTTGAACCTATAAAATCTTAAGGAATTCATCATGGAAGCATTAAATATCGTCATTATTTTAGCCATTGCACTTATCGTTACCCTCTATAAAGGTATCAATATCGTTCCCCAGGGTGAAGAGTGGATCGTAGAAAGACTGGGTAAATTTTCTCGTACACTCAGCCCAGGGCTCAATATTATCGTGCCATACATTGAAGCTATTCGTCAACGTATTACAACAAGGGATATCATTTTGGACATTCCTCAACAAGAAGTGATCACCAGAGATAATGCTGTGATCTTGACCAATGCCGTAACCTTTATCCGTGTAACCAATCCTCGTGATGCTCTTTATGGAATTGAAGATTTCAGGCTGGCGATCCAACAGCTTGTGATGACCACACTTCGTTCTATTTTAGGTGAAATGACCCTTGATGAAGCCCTCTCAAATCGTGAGATCATCAAAACAAGACTTAAAGACCAAATCGTAGATGATGTGGCTGACTGGGGTGTAACTGTCAAATCTGTTGAGATACAGGACATCGCACCAAGCCAATCTATGCAAGCCTCTATGGAGAGACAAGCAGCAGCAGAGAGAGAAAGACGTGCCATAGAGACCACCGCTGAGGGTAACAAAAATGCTGCTATTTTGGAAGCTGACGGTAAACTCGAAGCTGCTAAAAGAGAAGCACAGGCACAGATAGCTCTAGCCAATGCTTCAGCTGAAGCCATACGCGTAATAAGTGATAACATACAAGACAAAGAACTACCTGCCATGTTCTTACTGGGTGATAGATATATTAATTCACTGGAACAGATAAGTAAAAGTGACAACTCTAAATTTGTCATCTATCCTGCAGATCTACAAGGTGCTATTAAAGGTATGTTGGGGAATGTGTTTAAAAAATAACTGGTTTTTAGAAAGTATAAAACCTTATAAAATATATAAGGTTTTCAAAGATAGAATTATTTGATTGACTACGCTTCATTGTTCTTTAAATAATAATACCCTCCTGACTCCATAGAGTCAATATGGTGTAGAAAACTGAAGTTAATTAATCAACTTAATTATATATTAGAAGACAGTTCACGCTCAATGGCATCTGTAAGTTCATGTAAAACATTACCCACTTTATTATCGATTCCAAGGCTTCCCGGATTCATACTAATCTTATCGACAAACTCTACAGTAACACCATTTTGTGCATAGTCCACTTTTACATAAACTGTCATCTGTTTGTTTTTATGTCTGTTTTGATATCTATATGTATAGTAGTCTTTGTTTTTGATTTTCTTCTGAAAATATAGTGTCTGTATACCATTATTTACTGATGGCGTATATTGTGTCCAATTATCCTTCATCGCAGCTTTTTGAATTGCATTGATTATTTTTTCTTCTTTTATTGTCATTTGAGACGCCGCAAATCCGTTTGAACCTATAAAAAAGCTTAGAACAGCTGTAAGCACTAGTAATTTTTTCATTAATATATTCTCCTAATTATGTGTATATGTTGTTTATTTTTGTATTGGTAAATTTGTAGATACAAACAATCACACTATTACATACCAATGAATGTGGGCAGTATGATTGTAGATTAAGAGAATATAGGCGGTTTAAATATATTGTTGAGATAGAGTTGATTTACAATTGGTATAGTGAAATCATAGGCAGTATATGCTTTTGGATCTTTTAGAGAAAGTTCTGAAGTATTTGCCATCAACTTCTCATCTAATTTTTCTTCTGATCCTTGTTCTTCTACCGAAACTTCGATTTTTATTTCTGATGTATTCTCAATGAATGTAGACGAAGAACCGTCAAAGAACATTACATTCAACATAACAATAATGATTGATAAAATATAATACTTATGTAATTTCATAGGTTGCATCCTACCATGTTTAATTTAA
>NZ_JBFENQ010000134.1:0-4554 GCF_041551015.1 Sulfurovum sp.
ACCCATAAAGAGTTGCTGAGGCAATTCTATAGGTACCCCTGCACGGTCTTTTAATAAGTATCTATCATAAAGTGTACGGATACCAAGATAGGTAAACTGTAGATCACGTTCAGGCTTAATGTAATCATTAAGCTCATCAAGATCATACTTATCTTTCAGTCCAAGAACGATACGCCCCTCTTTTTCTCCACGCTCAAAGTATTCACGTAAATGGTCATATCCTGTAAAGCCCGTTACTTTATGGTAGATGTCATAAAGGAAGAGTCTTGAAGCTACAAATGTCCAGTCCGGTCTGTCTATGTCTATCTTGTCAACCGCTGTTTTGATCAATGTTTGCTGTATCTCTTCGGAGCTGATCATATCACGAAACTGAAGCTTGGCATCTACTTCAAGTTCACTTTGACTTACTCGTACGAGTCCCTTTACTGATGCTGCTGTATACTTTTGAATCTTTGCTACATCTAAAGTTTCTACTCTACCATTTCGTTTTACAACTCTGATCATATTACCCTGTCCTTTTAGCTTGCTTTGTCATCTTATTTTCATGACAATGATTAATCCGATTTTACTCAAATTTACCTTGTGTATTTTTGAAATGTTGTATCATTTTTAGGCATCTTTTTTATAAGATTTGGTGATAGTTTTTAAAAGGCTGTCTGTGTGGGAAGTTTCGAAAAATATAAAGTTTA
Organism: Sulfurovum sp.; assembly: GCF_041551015.1. GTDB lineage: Bacteria > Campylobacterota > Campylobacteria > Campylobacterales > Sulfurovaceae > Sulfurovum. The sequence goes on from NZ_JBFENQ010000134.1 coordinate 690, forward strand.
TTTATAGAAAAAAAGAGTGAAGAAAGTAACACTAAAACTATAAAGAGATTAGAGTATATTAGGTTGTAAAGGAGATTTCATACTGTACTTTTGTACAGTATGAAATCTTCAATACAAGATTATGTGATATAAGCTTATTTAAAAACTCTTTTAAAAATGGCATCTACATTTTTTGTGTAATAATCAAAGTTAAAACATTCTCTTATCTGTGATTCTGAAAGTGACTGACCCAGCTCTTCATCTGCTAGCAGATACTGAAGATAAAGTGATTCACCCTCATCATTAGTGGTTGGTTTTCCTTGTTGTATCTCTTCCCATACTTTCATCGCATTTCTTTGTACGATCCTATAGGCATCTTCACGACTTACACCTGCTTTTGGAAGTTCAAGAAGTACACGTTGAGAGAATACCAATCCACCTGTCAAATTTAAGTTCTTCATCATATTCTCAGGCATTACCGTAAGGTTTGCGATCACATTATTCATACGGTGCATCATGAAGTCACATGTAATGAAAGCATCTGGTAACCAAAATCGCTCAGTTGATGAATGAGAGATATCTCTTTCATGCCAAAGTGCTACGTTTTCCATAGCAGGTATTGCATAGGCTCTGATCATTCTAGCAAGACCTGTGATGTTTTCTGTAAGGATTGGATTTCGTTTGTGTGGCATTGCAGAAGATCCCTTTTGCCCTTTAGCAAAATATTCTTCCGCTTCATAAACTTCTGTTCTTTGTAAGTGTCTAACTTGTACTGCAAATTTTTCTACAGAAGAAGCCATTAGAGCTAAAGCTGTTGCCAATCTTGCATATCTATCTCTATGTACTACTTGATTTGAACAAGGCTCAGGTTTTAAACCTAATTCAGCCATTGCTAACTCTTCAAGCTCTAATGGAGCATGTGCAAAGTTACCCATAGCACCAGAGATTTGACCTACAGCAATCACTTCCATAGTCTCTTCAAGATTCTTAAGGTGTCTAGCCATTTCATCATACCAAACCGCCAAAGTCAAACCAAATGTAATAGGCTCACCATGGATACCATGACTTCTTCCTACCATTAAAGTCATTTTGTGTTCTTCTGCACGTTTCTTGATAGACTCCATAAGCATCTTTGTATCAGAAATGATAATTTCTAGTGAAGCTTTCATTTGAAGTGCAACACCTGTATCAACTGCATCTGAAGAAGTCATGCCATAGTGGAACCATCTAGACTCCTCCCCAAGACTTTCACTTACACTTGTATTAAAAGCAATTAAATCATGTTTTGTAACAGCTTCTATCTCTTCTATTCTCTCAACTGAGAATGTAGCATTCTTAACAATCTTTTCACAATCATCATCAGGGATAAGCCCTAATTTATTCCATGCTTTAACAGCTGCTTTTTCAACTTCAAGCCATGCTGCATATCTTGCATGTTGTGTCCAATGTTTTGTCATCTCTTCTCTTGCGTATCTTTCTACCATTACATACCTTTATGTCTATAAAAATTTGATACAATTCTACCAAAATAGCAGTTAATAATACGACTAGTTGTATAAGCTGACTGTTGAAGTAAAGCATTAAAATGCAGTATAAGCGAAGCACTAAATGCTGAGTCGTGCGACCCAGTGTCAACGTAGCTTTTTTGTACTTTGTTCAAAAAGTGTACTATTAATAAAAAGGTGAAGCATCTATGCCATTCGTTAAACAGACATTTACAGTACCAGAGAAAATGCCCGCATTTCTATTTATCATGCGTACCTTCAATTTTACTCAAGGACAGGCACAACGTGTATTGGCAAAGGGTAGATTGCTCATCAATGGCGTATCTATATTTAACACTGGTATGTCTATAGAAGGAGAAGTAGAAGTAGTCTATTTTAAACCTTCTTCCCAAGGAAACAGACCTCTATTTCACAACAAAGACTTTATGGTCTTTGAAAAGTATTCTGGTGTTCTAGTCCACCCTAATACCATGGCAACCCCCTATTCACTACTTGATGAGATTCGTAGCATTGCTGGAGATAATGCCAATGCTGTTCACCGTATAGATATGGAAACTTCTGGATTGCTTTTGGCAAGTAAACATAAAAAATCAGAATCTTATTTGAAGATGTCATTTGAAGATAGAAGTATTAAAAAGTCTTACCTTGCCTGGGTTGATGGTAAACTCACAGAGCCTTTTTCCTCGAGTGAGCGGATCAAGATAAACAATGACTATAGCCAAACCAAACATAAGGTCTTTATTTCTGATGAGGGGAAAGCATCACATACAGACTTTATTCCCCTACAGTATGATGAAACGCTTGATACGACACTTGTAGCCTGTTATCCTCATACAGGAAGAACGCATCAGATAAGAGTCCATTTGTTTCACGTGAAACATCCTATTTTGGGTGATCCTATCTATGGTACAACCTTCCAAGCTGCCAATGCCTACCTCGAAGAAGAACTAAGCCCTGAAGAACGCATGAGAGAGATGGGGGCAAGCAGACTAATGCTACATGCACAGAGCTTATCCTTTACCATGGGGCCTAGATTTCATATAGAGAGTAAAAGTGATTTCTCCGAGATGAAGAATTTGATCTGTGAGAAAGAAAAAAGAGTGTTTAATAAAAAATAGGGAGAAACTTATTTCTCCTCATCACTCCTGGAATCATAGATAAACCAACCTACTCCAACAGCTGCAACCAGGATAATAAATCCTAACATAAAAAGTTCCAAACTTGGCATTACCCTTCTCCTTCTAATTCTTGTTCTCTTAACTGACCACAAGCTGCTGATATATCTAAACCTTTTGACTCACGGATCGTACAGTGCAATCCTCTTTTAGTCAGATACTCTTGGAACTCTTTCATGTCTTTTTCACTCGGACGTTTAAATTCTGTACCACCATACGGATTAAAATAGATTAAGTTTACCTTAGCTTTAATACCATCTAAAAGTGAGAGAAGTTTCTTAGCAGCAGAGATATCATCATTGACATCTTTTATGACAAGATACTCAAACATCACTCTTTTTCTAGCATTGACAGGAAAGTTCTTCACCGCATCGATAATAGATGCGATATTGTATGCTTTGTTAATAGGCATCAACTGTTGTCTTAATTCATCATCGACTGCATGCAGTGAGATAGCCAAATTCACTCCCAAGTCCATCTTTCCAAGTCTCTCTATCTTTGTACTTAATCCAGATGTTGAAATAGTTTGTCTATGTGTGGCAATAGCCATACCATCCGGGTCTGCAAATATCTTCACTGACTTTGCCACTTCTGTCAAGTTGTCAAGTGGTTCACCCATGCCCATATAGACAATATTGACACGACGGTTGGCATCGATCGCATTGTCTTTTTTGATCATTCGTAACTGTTCAACGATTTCTCCGGCTGTCAGGTTACGCATAAAACCGCCCTTTGCAGTCAAACAAAAGGCACACCCTACCTTGCACCCTACCTGAGATGAGATACAGACTGTATAGCGTTCCTGATGCTTTACAGAGCCATCTTCATGATACTCCTTCTCTCTCATCAAAAGCAGTACGGCTTCAACTGTATGTCCATCATGCAATTCAAAAAGATATTTTCGGCTTCCGTCTTTAGAGTTTTGAACCATCACCGTTTTGAGAGGAGCCACAGTATATTCTTCATCTAATTTTTCTCTCATCTCTTTTGGAAGATTTTTCATCTCTTCAAATGACTCTGCATACTTATGGTAGATCCAATCGTATATTTGTTTTGCACGGAAAGAAGGTTTGATCAGTTCACTTAATTCTTCTTTTGTCAGATCTTGTATTATTTTTTTACTCATTTATTTACTTTCTTTAATATACTTAGTTAATCTAAGCATTGCTTCTTTATGATTATCCATAAAGTCTTTATGTGCATTTC
>NZ_JBFENQ010000135.1:0-4505 GCF_041551015.1 Sulfurovum sp.
TGAAATAGAAAAACTGCAAATACGCTACGGTAGAAAAGAGAAGATTCTTGTCGAAAGACTTTTCCGTGCCAAAGAACGTGTAGAAAAAGAAGCATCCGATTCTACTGGTTCGATGATAGAGGTAGGTATAGCAGTACTTGGAGCTCTGTTCGGACGTAAAAGCCCGACCAAAATAGGCCGTGCAGTAAGCAAGGGCAGCAAGGTACTCAAAGAGCGTGGAGAGATGGGCAGAGCAGAAGAGCGCATGCTAGCTATAGAAGAAGAGATAGAAGCACTTGAGTATGAACTGGAAGATAAAATAGATGCATTAAATGAAAAATACAATGCAGACAACTGTGAGATAGAAACATTTAGCATCAAGCCAAGAAAGACCGATATAGATGTAGAACTTTGTGCTATTGTGTGGAGAGTGGTTTAAAGAAAATGAATGCTAAAAGTAAAGAAGTACTTTTAGCATAGTGAAAGGAATAATGCTTAATTAGCCTTTGCTTCCAGGTTTGATCGCAGTTCCACCCTCTTTACACATAGGGCACTCATTAGGAGTGAACATTTCAAAAGTAAAGTCATCAAGTGCAAAAAGTGGCACATCATTTGGTAGGCTACACTCTCTTTTAGGCTCTGTATCACTACCCACACGCTTGCAGAATCCTCTATTTGCCAATGATGCAAAGGCTACTACAACACCACCCAATGCCTCTATGGCTTGGGCCGCTTTTAATGCAGAACCGCCTGTGGTGATAATGTCTTCACAAATGATGACCTTCTCCCCTTCTGCTACTTCAAAACCACGACGTAATTCCATACCCCCTTCTTTCTTTTCAACAAAGATAGAACGAACATCCAGTGAACGAGCAAGTTCATAACCGGCAAGTACACCACCTAGGGCAGGTGCACACACGGTATCTACTTCAATACCATGTGATCTGATCATCTCTGCCAGTGCATCAGTGAGTAAAGAAGCTTTTTTAGGATGTTCCAGTACTTTAGCACTTTGAAGGTATCTATTTGAGTGATTGCCGCTTGCTAGAAGGAAGTGCCCTTCAAGTAGAGCATTTGCTTCTTTATATGCTTTTTCTACATCATAGGATTTTTGCATATTTAAACCTTAAGAATATCAGCTTCTTTAGCCTTAAATGTTTCGTCTACTTTTGCAATGAATTCATCTGTGATCTTTTGGATTTGATCTTGAGCCTTTTTAGATTCATCTTCACTGATCTCTTTGTCTTTCTCAAGTTTTTTGATCTTGTCATTACCATCTTTTCTTACATTTCTGACAGCAATTTTTGCATGTTCAACCATACCTTTGGCCTGCTTAACGATCTCTTGTCTCTGCTCGCTTGTCATTGGCGGAAAAAAGAGTTTGATGAAGTCTCCGTCATTGTTTGGATTCACACCAATGTTTGCTTCCTGGATCGCTTTTTCGATCAATGGGAGAAGATTTTTTTCCCAAGGAGTAATACTAATTGTTGTCGCATCTGTAGCGATAACACTACCTACTTGGTTTAATGCTGTCATCGTTCCATAGTAGTCCACTTTAATGTTATCTACGATACCAGTAGTTACTTTTCCTGTTCTAAGTGAAGAAAAGTCTCTTTTAAGGGCTTCAATACCCTTTTGCATATTTTCTTTTGTTTGTTCAAAAATCTCGTTTACCATAACTATCTCCTTGGCATTATTTAGGGAAATTTTACCCTTTTTTACCTTGTTATGTATTTAGGATGGATATATAAAGAAGGTTTCCCCTTCTTTACATGTGATTAGTTGGCAGTTGGAGCCGAAGGTGCTGTAGGTGTAGTATTTTCTGGCGTCGTTGGAGCTGCTGGTACAGCGGCATTATTTGCAGGAACGATAGTGTCTGCAACAGATGCAGTATTTGCAGTTGTGTAGAGGTATCCTAATGCTAAAGTATTTACAATAAACGCAAAGGCAAGTGTAAAAGTAAGTTTTGCAAGAAAACCGGTTGGTCCTTTTGCTCCAAATACAGATTCATTACTTCCACTGTATGCGCCAAGACCTATGCTTGAACTTTTTTGTAGCAGTACTGCGATTGTGATCGCTATTGCAAGTACGATTTGTACGATTAAAAGTGTTGATGTCATCTATGCCTCTTTATGTTGTTGGATAGCCCATTGAAATTTGGGTATAATTTCGGCGATTATACCTAAAAAAGTTTGAAATGGTGATGAAGACCATTATTTCGTGTAAAAGGAGGGAACCCATGTCTAATGTTATTCAAGAGTTTTCTCGTTTTGCCCATGAGTATGATACCTATAATGTCATTCAGGCTGAGGTGGCCAAATCTTTAGTAGCACAACTCCCCAATACTCATTATTCAACGCTTATTGATATTGGGTGCGGTAGTGGAGAAGTCTATAAGAATCTAGAAAAAAATAATGTTACCTTTGATCATCTTATGGTACTGGACTCTTCTCAAGAGATGTTAGAGATACACCCTTCTTCAAAGAAGATTGAAAAAAGATGTGCAGACTTCAATAGGCTTGAAACATTTGAGAACCTATCATTGGATCCAGAGACTCTTCTTCTCTCCTCTTCGGCTTTACAATGGAGTAAAGATTTGGATTTCACTCTGTCTGAGATAGCAAAAAAGTCATCCCATGTCTATTTTGCTATCTTTACATCCAATACTTTTAAAACCTTACATGATACAGCCAAAATAACTTCACCTATTTATAGTGAGGATGTTTTGAGAAGTACGATCGAGAAATACTATCGTGCTACATTTGAATTAAAAAAGTATAAACTACATTTTGAGAGTGTACGAGAGATGTTTAATTATATTAAAAAAAGTGGTGTAAGTGGGGGAGAGAAACAACTGACATATAAACAGACAAAGCAACTTATGAAGAGTTACCCTTTAGATTACCTAGAGTTTGAAGTCTTATTTGTCAAGGCTTCTTCTTTGGCTTTTCTTGTTTCATAAAAAAGGATTTCTCTACAGCATACAAACCATACCGGACCTCTTTGCAAAGCTCAGATAATGTATGATCTATCAGTTTAAAACTCTCTTCAAGGACACGCGCAGACTCTTGTGCTCGTGAAAAATTTGCTATCATCAAATCATTGATACTGCTACGAGATAATTCAGAACTAATACTCTCTTTTTGCACATCATTTTCTATATCTCTGTATTGTAAACGGTTTTGATTATAAGCGATCTGGAGCTTATGTCGCAGTGCTTTAAGGGAAGAGGTCAGGGATTTGTCATCGTAGATATAACGGTTGATATCTTCTATCACTCGTATACCTTCTTTAAGTCGGTTAAGATTGGCATCGATAAGACGCTCAATCTTTTCCGAAGTTTCAGATTTAGTCATCACTTCCAAAAATTCCAAGAAGTTGGAGTAGCGCTGTAAACATATTTAGAAAGTCTAAATAAAGAGATACTGCTGCATCTACCGGTGAGTCATATGCCCCGTTTGCTATATTCTGTGTATCATAGATAGTAAAGATACTAAATAAAAGTAAGATACCTGCAGTAATGATAACATGCATCATTGGACTTTGAAGTATAAACATATTTACCAGTGAAGCAATGATCACTACGATCAGCGTAATAAAAAGTGGTTTCCCCCAACTTGAATAATCTGTTTTACTATTAATTGCGAACAGACTTAAAGCACCAAAAAGGACAGAAGTCATAAGGAAAGCATTTCCGATCACTGCACCATTTCCTGCACCGATAAGTGAAGCCAAAAGCGGTACCAAAGAGACACCTGTTAGAAAAGTAAAGACAAAAAGCATTGCCAAATTAAGTCCTGCTTTCCCTCTTGTCATACTAAGTCCAAAGAAAAGTACTAAAAGTTCAGCACCGAAGATGAACCACTTGTATTGCATTACAGTTTCTGCATAAGGCATTGTTACATAAGCACCTGCAGCTGCAGCTATCATACTTGCAGCCAAGAGTTGGTAAGTTTGTTTCATGAAGCTGACAGATGCACCTTCTTGAACGTATCCAGCTTCTGTTGACGTATAGTCTCTATCATATAAAGCCATATTATTCCTTCAATTGTTAATTTAATGCAAAGTATAGTCCAGAGAGATTAATCTAAGGTTAATAATGAAATTTACTCTTCTCCTCTTTGCTCTTGTAACTTTTTGTATTCATCCTGGGCTTTTTGTGCCTCTGTTATGTTACTTTGGATCTGAGTGATACTTTTCTCTTCGACACTTGAAGTAGGTACTTCCGCCGTATCCATACATGCAGACAAAATGAATAGAGCAAAGAAAAGAAAAAGTAGACGCATAAATGTTCCTTGAGTATTAACTACTTTAGGATTATAAAATACTATACTTAAATATAGCTATGAAGAGTAAGATTTTCCATATAATGATGTAAGTAAATAATTTTTTTCAACAAATTTAGCATAAAAGGGGAAAAACTCTTGACATGAGAGGAGTTCGGTGCTATAATACGCGTCCAACAACACATGGACGGTTAGCGAGTTGCTAGCAAGAGTGTTATTGAATGATCTTTGACAACCAAA
>NZ_JBFENQ010000136.1:0-4485 GCF_041551015.1 Sulfurovum sp.
AACGAAAAGATAAACTTTGATCTCACCTACTCTACATTACGTGTCATAATCTATAAAACACTTCTCTTTCCTCTATTTAAACTTTATTTTTCACTAAAAGTCTCAGGTTCTGAAAACATTCCAGATCAACCATGCATCATTGCTCCTTCACATCAAAGTATGCTCGATGGTTTCATACTTGTCGCCGCATTACCCTACAATGTTTTGAAAGAAACATTTTTTCTAGCTTATCAAGCAGTATTTGACACAAAGATCATGAGACCCATCCTACAAAACATCCATATCATTATGATCAATGTAAACAAAGATCTTAAATCCTCTATACAAAAGAGTACTCTCCCCTTAAAAAATGGGAAAAACTTAGTTGTATTTCCTGAAGGAGCAAGATCACGCGATAGAGAACTTCTAGAGTTTAAAAGATTTTTTGCGATCCTTTCAATAGAACTAGATATTCCTGTGGTACCAGTTGTACTTGATGGTACCTTTGAGGCGATGCCCGCAGGTAAACTTTTTCCAAGACCTGCACCTGTCATCGTCAAATATCTAGATCCGATCTATCCAAAAGGACTAAGCTATGATGAGCTAGTAACCAAGGTCAAAGAAGCTATACATAAAGAGATGATCGAACATCCTCTACACAGTTGATCAAGTCAGTGTAGCTCGTACTTCATCTGCAGCTTTTTTTTCATCTACTTTCATTAACAATATTGCACCCAGAATAAAAAAGATGGCTACAGAAGCGATTCCTACTCGGGAGTTCTCAGTGATCAAAGCAACTATACCAATCAAAAATGGTCCTAAAATTGCAGCAGTTTTTCCTAAAAAGTTATAAAATCCAAAAAACTCGGCAGCGTATTCATCTGGAATCATTTTGGCATAGTAGGAGCGACTTAATGCCTGGATACCTCCTTGAACCAATGCGATCATCACTGCCAATATATAAAACTCATGAATCTCATCCATAAATGCTGCCCAAAATGTAATAAAGAGATAGATACTGATCGCTAAAAGAATCGCTTTTTTAGTATCCCAATTTTGGGCGAGTTTGGCAAAAACAAGTGTTGCAGGGAAACCGACAAACTGGACGATCAAAAGTGATAAAACCAAGCTTCTTGCATCAAAACCTATAGCCATTCCATAGTCAACTGACATTCTTATAATCGTATCTACCCCATCGATATAGAGCCAATACGCTATCAAAAAAAGTGTCAACCCTTTAAGATGTCTGATCTTTCTAACCGTCCCGGCAAGTCTGTGATATCCCTCTGAAATGATTTGAACTGTTCCTTTGTCTTTTGTAGGTTTTTTCTCTTTAACAAAAAAAAGCAAGGGTAAAGAAAAAAACATCCACCATACAGCAACAGATATAAATGAGATCTTCACAGCTTCTATATCGCCATCAAGTCCAAAAAAGGCAGGATTCTGTAACATCCAAACATTGAGTGAAAAAAGAATCCCCCCTCCAAGATACCCCAGTGCAAATCCAAGTCCAGAGACGAAATCTACATTTTTTTCTTCCGTAATAGTCGGTAAAAGTGAATCATAAAAGATATTTGAACCCATAAAGCCTATATTTCCAAGCGCATATACAAATATCGCTGCTTCCCAGGCTCCCTCTCCCACAAATGAGAGTGCTGCACTCATTAGAATTCCAAGATAGGCAAAGAGAAACAAAAACCTCTTTTTTAATCCCCCCACATCAGCGATAGCTCCAAGTAAAGGAGCGATAAGTACAATGAACAAACTCGAAATCGAATTTGCAAAACCAAGCTGTGCCGTACTGACAGTAACATCAACATTAGCACTAAAATACCCCTTAAAAAAAATGGGGAAAAATCCTGCTATCACTGTTGTAACATATGCAGAGTTTGCCCAATCATAAAATGCCCATGAGTATATACTTCTGTTTTTACTGTTTTTCATACTTACATCATGACTTATTTTCGATAAAATAGAGATTATGAACTTTTTAGAACTTTTTAAAAAATCAAACCTTATCGCAGCACATCGGGGTGATCGCTCACAAAAGCCAGAAAACACTTTAAGTGCTCTTGCATCAAGTATAGGTAAATGTGACTTTATCGAGATCGATGTACAGCTTACTAAAGATTTGGTGCCTGTAATCATCCATGACGATACTCTTAGTCGAACCAGTGATGTCTCAAAAATAAAGAGGTTTGCAGAACGTACTCCATGGAGAGTCTCGGATTTCACATTTGAAGAACTTCAAAGCCTTGATTTTGGTAGTTGGTTCAATCTTGAATATGAACCGGTTCTTACCTTGGAGAAAGCACTTTCATTTGCAAAAGAAAAGAATCTTTTTTTAAATGTTGAGATCAAAGACATGTCAAACACTTATAAAGATCAAATAGCTGTTAAAGTTATTATCGATATGATCAAAAAAACACAAACTGAGCATTTAGTACTCATTTCATCCTTTTACCACCATTATCTTTCCCTGTGTAAAAAACTCTCTTCCAAGATACCCACAGCTGCTTTACAAATATATAAACATCCAAACAATCTTATTGATTATCTTCATACTTTGCAAGTAAATGCCTATCATCCTGAAGATAAGATCACCAATCAAAAAACAGTAGCCGCTTTAAGAGAAGCCGGCTTTTTTGTTAATGTGTTTACAGTCAATAAAACAGAGCGTAAAAAGAAGTTATTTGAGTGGGGTGTTAATGGTATTTTTACTGACAATCTAGTCTAATCAGTTTTATTTATGCTAAAATAATTATAAGATACTTCTAAAAACCGTGCAAGTCTTAAGAGGTCTCTTTTCATATAAACTTATGGAGGTAGGACATGAAAAACTATATTTATAACTCTGACATTGGAACATTTGAAATCGTACATAAGGGTCATTTATGTTATCAACTCTGGATAGAAGAAGAACTACTTGGCGAATATCAGAGTGCTGAACTGGCTGCTGCGGATGTAGCTGAATTTAATACCGACTACGTGGAATGGGATAGATTCAAAAATGAACTTGAAAACTTTCCAACTAGCCTTGAAGAATGGACTACTGTCACCGAGGAAACACCTCGTAAGTAATGCAGCGAAACATCACCTTCAAAAAAAGTGATAACCCCAAGTTCATCGCTGACTGCCATCTAGGAAAGCTGGCAAAGTATTTGCGACTTATGGGAGTAGACACTCTTTATTTTCCACATATAGAAGATGATGATCTTATTGATATGGCCAATAATGAAAATAGATTTATACTTACCCGTGACCGTTCTCTTTCAGAACGTAAAAATGCTCCTGTATTTTTTTTAGAGCCTACTGACACCAAAGCACAGCTCAAGACACTGATAGAGTACTATAAGCTAAATGAACGCTCTGCTCCTATCAGCCGTTGTATTGTCTGTAACACCCCACTTCAAGTCATTGAAAAAGAGAAAATTATAGATAGCCTACCTAAAAAAGTCAAAAAGTACTTCAACTATTTTGAGTATTGCTCTAACTGTGATCGTATCTATTGGCAGGGGGATCATTATAGGCATATGATGGAATTTATGGCACAAGTACAAAATGAGTCTTAACAAGTTTCAAAACGGAGAATGATTATGATAAAGCAACTATTCTGGTTGATGGTATGGGGTGTAGCATTTGGGTATATAGAGGCTTCTGTCGTTGTCTATCTCAGGGAGATATATTATCCTGGGGGTTTTGCATTTCCTTTGGTCATCATACAGGGAAATATTATGCTGACTGAAATAATCCGTGAGGCAGTCACACTGCTCATCATCTGGGCGACGGTATGCCTCTCATATAGAAAACTGCAAAGCCGAATCGCGGCTTATATCGTACTCTTTGGTATATGGGACATTTTTTACTACATATTTTTAAAACTACTTCTAAACTGGCCAGAAAGCTTGGGCACATTGGATATACTCTTTCTTATTCCTGCACCGTGGGTTGGACCGGTATGGGCACCGGTTCTTGTCTCTATCGGGTTTATCTATGCTGGAAGTGTCGTACTTATGTGCAACCATAAAAATAAGTTTTTACATTTTGGCAGAGGGTTTATACTGCTTGAGTTTTTAGCAGCACTTCTCATAATCGTTTCATTCCTCATTCCTGGTTTATCTGTACTTGAACAGACTCTCCCTATCCACTTCCCATGGTATCTTTTTCTCATAGGATTCTTCATAGGAATAAGTGTTTTTCTTTTCTACTTTTACCGTTCTGATCATATTTCATAAGTAATGTTATAAAAAAATTACTATACTGTTAATTTAAATCTCTTCATATTCCAGTTCAAAGTGATACTCTGAAAAATTTCTCTCAAGCATTTTCTCTATCTTCTCACGATACTGTGCTGCCTTAAGAGAGTTTTGAGAAAGAAAGACAAAAGCGATATCAGCCTCTTTTGCGTATTCACCACTGATATCAATCACAGAAACATTAAATGATTTAAGCTTCTCTTTCATACTGTTCGTGACACTTCTACGTCCTTTGAGTGATTGGACATAA
>NZ_JBFENQ010000137.1:0-4437 GCF_041551015.1 Sulfurovum sp.
AAAAGATTTTCTGTACGATTTAGCATAAATGCATCAGCAGCAAGGAAGTTTTTAACACCCGCACCACCTAGAACTGTCTCTTCTGTACCATATGCTTCTGCTGCCATCACGATATCAGCATAGTAAGCACGATCTATAAAATCTTTGACTATTTTATATTTTTCTTTCCACTGCGCTAAACGAGTCGGACTCAATATATCACGTACACAAGTAACTCCCCCAACCACAAGACTTTGAGGATGTGGCTGTTTCGCACCAAAGATAGCAAACATTTGTGCCGCTACACGTTGTACTTCAAGTGCTTTAAGATAGTGAGAAAGTGCAATTAAGTTCTGTTCTGGAGAGAATTTATACGTTCCATTACCCCAATAAGCATTGGCAAATGGTCCAAGTTGTCCTTTGTCAACAAAGCTTTTAACCCTCTGTTGTACGGCAGTAAGTTCATCTGTACCCGTTGCAATAGGAAGATCAGCGTATTTAAAAGCCAATTTAGATGCTTTTTCAGGATCTGCACTGAGAGCTGAGACAACATCAACCCAGTCTAGTCCATGCAGATGGTAGAAATGCACTACATGGTCATGCATATAAAGAGATTCATTTAAGAGAGAACGTACCAATTGTGCATTGTACGGTGCCTCTATTCCTAAGGCATTTTCTACAGCTTCTACACCAGCCTTATAGTGTGAATAGGTACAAACTCCACAAATACGTTGTGACATAAGACCCGCATCACGTGGATCACGTCCTTTAAGAATAAGCTCTATCCCTCTCCATAATGTAGATGATGAGTAGGCTTTTTGTACAACATTGTTCTCATCTACTTCAACTTCAATACGAAGATGTCCTTCAATTCTTGTTATCGGATCAATAACTACACGTCTGTTACCCATAATTTACCCTTCCTTCTCATCATTTTTATTCATAAAGATACTTGCAACAGCATGTGCACCAATACCAACAACAGTTGCAGTTAGAAGTGTTGCTCCAACTTTATCAACTGTAGCGTTTAGACCCATAACAAGATGTGACTGGATCGGTTTCTCCAGCGGTCCCATAGTATCCCAGAAGTCAGGTTCGGAACATCCCATACAGCCATGCCCTGCCCCGATAGGCCAATTTACATGCTGATTAAATCGTTCTGTGGAACAATTATTAAACGTATAAGGTCCTTTACAACCTTGTTTATAGAGACACCATCCGTCTTTAGCTCCATCATCGCCAAAGCTCTCGACAAACTCTCCAGCATCAAAATGTCCACGACGTTCACAAAGATCATGAATACGGTTACCGTAAGCCCACTTTGGACGATGGTAACGATCAAGTGCAGGTAAAGTACCAAAGAGTAAGTAGTGCATGAGCGTTCCTACGATGTTTGAAGCACTTGGAGGACATCCTGGTACATTAATAACAGGCTGAGAAACAACTTTATCTACACCTTTAGCACCTGTTGGGTTTGGTGCAGCAGCTTGAATACCACCAAAACTTGAACATGTACCTATAGAAAATATCGCTGCAGCATCTTTAGCTGCTGCAGTAACAAGATCAAGTCCTGTTCTACCATGGGCACCCAGTGTCAGATACTGACCATTCATAGCAGTCGGAACACCACCTTCCACAAGTAATACATAACGTCCTGCATACTTTTTCAAAGCATTATCAAGATTCTCTTCTGCTTGCCATCCGGCTGCAGCCATAAGAGTTTCATGGTATTCAAGAGAGATATAATCAAAGATAAGAGAGTCTATGGTTGGCGCATCAGAACGAATAAGAGATTCACTACATCCTGTACACTCTGCCATATGTAACCAAACCAATGGAACACGATCTGCCATCTTCGCGGCTTCTGCAAATAAAGGAGTGAATTGAGATGGCAAAGCAAGCATTGCTGTAACACCAGCTGCCCACTTCATGAAGTCACGTCGTTCTATACCACGTCCTTCAAGCATTTCTTCAATAGACTCTTCTTTTATAGAAGGCAACTCAGACAACGCCTGTATACGATCTTTTGCTTTAGCATAAAGTGCATCAAAACCATTCATATTCAACCCCTTTTATTTTTTTATCACTGTATAAATAATTATATCATACGAATATTGATACTTATAAATATTCTAAAATAATTCATAATATAGATTTTAAAACCAACCTCTCAACATTAGATACCAATACATAGGTTTTAATTGATACAGGTCAAATGCCCACCAAAAAAACCGTGGCTCTGCAGGGTCTAGGAATGGTATGGTCGGTGCTATGCCTTCATAGTTAAATTCTGCCAAAATGATCTTACCGTATTCCGTTTTGATAGGACATACGGTATAACCATCAAATTTCTCTCTAAGCGCTTTACCTTCTAATGCAGCAACCAGGTTACCTACAACAACGGGAGCTTGGTGTCTTGCTGAACCACCTGTTCTACATATCGGTATACCACATACATCGCCTATACCAAATACATTTTCATATCTTCTGTGCTGCATTGTATGCTGATCTACTTCGAGCCAGCCTTTAGCACTACCTTTTCGCCAACCCAAAGGAGAATCAACCAAAGCTTGAGAAGCTCCCATAGGTGGTACTATATGAATGAAATCGTAGGACATGTCCACCATTCTTGTTTCTTCGGACGTATCATACTCTTCCAGATCTTCATCATATTCACCTTTGATCTCATACGTTTCTTCAAAAGTTGCTACCTTGTTCTTAATATCGATGGCAACAAGATTATGTCTGAACTTGTTGGTGATCGTGTCATATTGCTTCTGTACTTTTTGTAACGATGCATCAAACTCAGGGTGTTTAAAGAGTTTTGCACTGTTTGTTGCAAAAATAAAATCAGCCCCTAAATTATCCTTTCTCAAATGATCTGCACTAAGATAGAGAATTTTTTGTGGTGCTCCACCACATTTAATAGCTGTACTTGGCTGTGTATAGATTGCTTTTGGTTTTTTGCCTGAAGCAGCTGCTTCTTTCAATGCTTCAAACCATTCCCATGTTATATCACCACCTTTAGCAGTACCTTCTTCTAAATTACTCAAATAGACACTTGAGATACCATTTTTACCGATATCATCTTCAGTAAGACCTTTGATCCACTTATAATGGTATTCCATTCCAGTAGCAACAACCATATAATCATATGTTACTTCTTTACCTGCACGCGTTGTGACCTTGTTATTATCTGGGTCGAAAGAAGCTACTTCATCTTTTATCCAGTTTACATCATCAGGAATAAAGTCTTTGTTATCTTTCTTAATATCATCAATAGTGTAAAGTCCAGCTGCCATAAACACTTGTCCCGGTTGATAAAGATGTATCTCATTAGGAGCAATGATCGTAATGTCAGCATTTGGCAAAGCACTATGAAGTCTGGCCAATGCCATGATACCACCAGAACCAGCACCAACAATTAATATCTTCGCCTTTTTATCACTTTTAATATTTGCTGCTTCTGCTTCAGCAGCTTGTAAAGAAGAAGGAATGCCCATGACAGTAGCTGCACCCCCTACACCCATCATTTTGAGTGCCGTCCTTCTACTTATGCCTTCATTAGTTTCACCATGTAAAAGATCTATAAGCGGTTTACTATGCTCAATCTTTTTCTTTATCATAATATAAATCCTTTTAATTTGTATCAAAATAAGTATAAGATAAAAAAAATTTATTGAGACTGAATAACATGTATAAAAATTACTAAATTAATTTTTATCTATAATATCAACTAATTAATATAAATTATAACTGTAAACAACTTCTTTACAATAACTATAATATTGATATAATGTCTAAAAAAGAGAGTGATGAATGACATATATACTTGTACAAGCACTTTCTGGTCTGGGAATGTTTTTATTTGGTATGTTGTATATGGAGCTGGCACTAAAAGAGTCAGCAGGTCTTCGTTTTAAAAGCTGGGTAAAAAACTCCACATCTTCTACAGGAAAATCTCTTATGACCGGAACTATGGCAACTGCACTGTTGCAAAGTTCTTCTGTTGTAACACTTATGACACTCTCATTTGTAAGTGCTTCAATGATCACTTTACATTCAGGTATCGCCGTCATTTTTGGTGCAAATGTAGGAACAACCGTCACATCATGGATCGTTGCAACCCTTGGTTTTAAAGTTAGTATTGAAGCTTTTGCACTTCCTATGATTGGTGCAGGAGGAATAGTACTTATTTTTGATCCTCCTTATAAACGTGTAATTACCATTGCCAAAGTTTTTGTTGGATTTGGTTTATTGTTTCTTGGTCTGGAGTTTATGAAAACATCTATAGAATCCTTGACCAATGCTATTGATCTTGCTAAATTTGTAAACTTTCCATTGATCACTTTTATAGGGATTGGTTTTATACTCACAGCGATCATTCAGTCTAGTTCTGCAGCAACGGCTATTGTATTGAGTGCATTATATGTCAATATACTCAGCTTTGAACAATCT
>NZ_JBFENQ010000138.1:0-4376 GCF_041551015.1 Sulfurovum sp.
ATGATATCTTGATCATAAGTGAAAAAATTATTACTGAAAAAACGAAAGAAACTATTGCCAAAGCACAAGAACGTGCACCACTCAAATATGTACTGCTTCGAGATCCAGATGATTTAGAAGATAATGATATAAAGACTGACTCTGAGCATTTTATAAAACCTATTACACAAGAAAAGATATTTGATCTCATCGTGTCTCTTTATGATGATAAGTCTAGTACAGCCGAGAGTGATGTACCTCTGATAGAAAATGTATAATCTTGCAATGAAAACCTTATAAAGTTATATATTTTATAAGGTTTTTGAAATGAGGTAAGTATTTACTTAAATGTCATGAGAGCATAGCCTTTATTTTGGAAATCAATCGTATCTATAAAACTATTTTTTGATATGTTTATAAAAGGTAAAACTTCCTTTTTCTCAATTGCATGTGCATTCAATGACATAGCACAAACAATTATTTTTACCTTTTTCTTTTGAGCTAAACGCGTAATACTCTCTTGAGCCTTTTTGATATAAGATATATCCTCATCAGGAACTATTTCACCATAAACATTTGAAACCATAGGGACACATCCTCCATGAAGCGTGATCGCAAAATTTGCTTTATCACCATCTTTTTCAATCATGTTCATGGTTCTTTCTATCAAGTTCATACGTGTCATCACGAAACGCGCATCACTTGAACTACAATCAAAAACAGATTTATACTCTTGTGCTTGCACAAAACTGACTAAACCTATTACTAAAAAAATATATTTTTTCATTATTACTATGCTCCTATTATATTGTTATTTATTTATTTTATGTATATCAGCGGGATCTTCGTACTCTTTAGTTGGTAGTAAAAATGCAATGACCAATAAAATTCCGCTTACTGTTAAAACTGTTACTAATCCATGTCCTATAAAAAAATCCGGTAGTCTAATCTTACCTAAGTCTGGTCCTAAAATGTGTTTAATATAAGGATAGCCAAGAGTAAACGCCAGGCCACCAAACATTCCTCCAAGTACACCTATAAATGCATCAATTCGTCCTTCAGAAACTGAAACTAAAAATGCTGATGGACATTTACCTAAAATGACTAATCCTATTCCAAATAATATGGCACCTATGATAAGCCCACCCAATAGTGTAGGTTTAATATCATAAGTTGCATATCCCGATTGAACAAGAAAATAAAAACCCACACTCGAAAGGGCAACTGTAGTCATGGCCATTCTAGGAACCATAGTATCTTCAAATATCATAAAACCAGCCATTTTTTCAAACTTATCAAGACGTGAATATAAAATGATGGCTCCAAAAGCAAATCCTATAAGAAGTACCTTTAAAATAGAACCATGCTCTTGCTCCGCTACAACATCAAACATATCAATTATACGATCGATCATCATCTCATCCTTTTTTTCTTTTATAAAAAAATCTACCGGTGATCATACCTGTACTTAAAGCTACTATGGCAAATATCATACCACTTATAGCCAATTGACTACCACCAGATAATATATGTCCAGCATTACAACCCCCAGCTAATCTTGCTCCAAATACCAGAAGAAATCCAGCAATAAAGCTCCAAATCATACGGGAGGGAATGGAAGTGTTTTTTCGTTCTTTCCAAAGTGTAGGTATATAGCTTATATGAAATGTTTTGGTCACTACTGTAGACATAAATAGTCCTCCAAAAAATACACCTATAAGCATTACAGCTTCCCACGCACCAGATTTTTCTATCATTGCAGCATATTCGTAATGTTCTGTGTCCAGATCAAAGATAAAGTTTGCAAGATATGACATACCTGTTGAAGCGCCTATGGGACGATTAGCACCCCAGATCGAGAATGTATAATAAAATAATAAAGCCATTAAAAGACCACCAAGCCACCAAGGTATTGAACGAGGCATAATTTATCCTTCATATAAATCTATAAACGTTAAGTCCAACTTAACGTTTTATTATATGCATAATTTCCTTATATAAAAATTAAAACGTTAAGTTTAACTTAACGTTTTTTGCATATACTGTCATACAACCTTATAAAGGAGAAATAATATGAAAAAAATAATCAGCGTTGTTACACTTTTATTACTAATATCAATAAACAGTATGGCGGATGTCAAAAAAGGGCAACGACTATATAAAAAGAATTTCTATAAGACATGTGGATTTTCAGGTATCGTATTTGCTAGACATCATTTACAAGAAGAGTGGGAAGATATCTATGAAACCGGTAAATTCCCTGAGGAAGCAAAAATAATCTGCCCAGATCTCCCAATAGAAATAATCAAAGAAGAATATTTGAAAGATATTTTTGAATATTCGGTGAAATATGCAAAAGATGGAGTTCCACCTAATGGATGTAATGATTAAAAATAAACAAATAAGGAGTTATGTATGGAACTATGGAAAATAATAATATTATGCCTTGTTATTCTGTCTATTGTTGTAGGGGGGTATGTGTATATGTTCTTTCATATTATGAGAAGAGATCCAAAAGAATTAGAATTTAGAAAACACACTGGCCAAGATAATAGATTGATACCACCTAAAGATAAAAAATAATACACTTTATTAAAAAGCCACAAGTATATACTAATTTATTGTTTGTAGATGTATAAAATAAATATGATGGGATAGATTTTTTAAAAATTTCTGCTAAATATATAGCTCAGATCATTAATAGATATAAAATATGATGATACATTACATATTTTATATATAAATGTAGTGTTGCAGTATACTTCTTCTATCTCTGTTTTGATGCTGTCAATATATCTTAATAAATGCTAGATAAAACAAAAGATAATGCTCTAAAAAATAACTTTATAATCTAACAGAGACTATAAAGTTTATCTTTGTAACGACGTTTATGGAGTATAAATATGTAACCTCCTATAGAAAGCCTTATAAAATATACTATATAGAAACTTTTATAATGAAAACTATTAAAGAAAAGACACCCTCCAAAGTGTTTAAAAAGTGAATGAAAAAAGGTCAGTAGGTTGCTTTTAAACGAAGATAATAACTGTTTCCTATATTACCAAATTCACTTTCATCATCTCCAGTATAAAGCATAGCACCTGCGGACAGTGATGCATCATCACTGATGCTGTAGGTTATGAGTGGTGATATGAAACTACTTTGGTCTTCCGGACTATAGATCATGATTAATGCACCGTTGTAGAGTAGATTAAAGTCATAATAGGCTGATGCACCTACATAGTCAGATGAGAGGTGACGGTTATAGCTTAGACTGCTTTCTTGATAGTTGAGTATATCGTCAGCTTTGTAGGTTTCTGAAGAGTGTAGCCACTCTGCCATGACGGTAAGCCCATTGACAAAACCATAGTCTATCCCAAGTATGGTTTGGTAAAAATCTTTATCCAAAAGTTTGTCTTTATAATATCCGCCTTCGCTTCGCCACTCTATACCTGTATTAAAAAGGTTTCCTTCAAGTTCATATGCGAACATTTCAGCATCATTACTTGAATAGACATCGAGTGCTACATCACCAATGTTAATATTTCCTTTGATCCTTCCTGCATACTTGTAACTGCCATCATGACGTTTTGCAACCACTACCATTGCTTGACTCAGTTCATCCAGTGCGTAAGTATAGGAAAGGGAGAAATTACCATAGATCTGGTCAGGTTCAAGGGCAAGAGGGTTTCTGGGATTAAAGAGGTCAGTAGGCGTCCATATGCGTCCTACCCCCATAGTGATCTTTTGTAATCCTAAGACTACATGGTGCTTCTCATCTGCATAACCAACATTAAAACGGTGCAGTCGTCCAAACACTTCACCATTACCGTAATTTTTGGCATTGGTTTCTATGTCAAAAGGAGTATCTGCTTTGATCCCACGTAAAAACTGATATTCAAAGCTGTCAATATAATCTTCTCCATAGTAGTTATCTATATCTGCGATGATATGAGCAAACCAATTACCCTCTTTTATCTTATCAGTTAATCGTAGTCTATTATAATTGTAAAGAACTCTGTCATCATCTGGGGAGGGTACCTTTGATATTGTATAGTTCGTATTTTCTATGCTAATGTCATGTTCTACTGCTATGATAGGGACAGTCAAACAGAGCAAGGTTAGGTATTTAGCGATCTTCAATGACAACTCCATCATCCAAAACGATAATACGTTTTGACTGTTTTAAAACATATTTGTCATGTGAAGCGAAAATGACAGTGACATGTTCTTTTTCGTTGAGAGTACGCAGCATATTCATAAGGCGTTCACTGTTCTTTGAGTCCAAATTTGCTGTGGGTTCATCTGCAAGTATCAGTTTAGGACGCGAAGCAACGGCACGGGCTACTGCTACACGCTGTTGCTGACCACCGCTTATTTCACCGGGAAGTTTATCG
>NZ_JBFENQ010000139.1:0-4366 GCF_041551015.1 Sulfurovum sp.
AATGACGATTTTTTGGTTTCATTTTTTCTCTTGTGAAGTGAAGCGGTGACAAAGTCATCACTCTCTTTGAGAAAAAAAGGAAAGGGGAAACAACATCACAGTTAAAATAAGGGAGGATATGTACAAATTACATAAAATTGGAAGATTTGTTCCCATCAAAATAATGGGAACAATAAAAAATTAATAAGAGAATTTATACCCACGTCTACGTACAGTATGGATTACTTGAAATCCAAGGATACTCTTCAATCTCTTTCTTATCTGATTGATAGCAACCTCAACAGTATTATCACTGACATACTCAGGTTCTTCCCAAAGTGCATTGATGATCTCATCTTTTGAAAAAACACGTTGCTTACGCAGTGCAAGGTATGCCAAGATATCAAATGTTTTGCCATTAAGAGAAACGATCTTCTCATCATATTCTATCTTTTTATTTGCAATGTCAATAACCAATTTTTCGATGTTAACCTGTGTACCAAAAAGGTGTCTCATATTTGCCAAAACTCTAGCAGCGATAAGATCCGGATACTCGCAATGCTGATAGATCACATCATCTACACCCAGAGAGAAGAAACCAGCTTGTGCTTTCACATTATTAGTGAGTATCATTATCTTCGTTTCACTCTTTTTCTTTTTCACTTCATTTACATAACGTTCAAGTGAAAACTTTACACCCTCATCCACGATCACCACTAGTTCATAGTGTCTAAAGTCTGTAAAGTTGGTTGCATCATACATATCTTTTGCATTATCAACAATACAAATAAAGTATTTATCTAATTCTTTTTCAAGTTCCTTAACGTATTCGTCATTGAAACCTACTGTTAGTATTCTCATTCTTTTCCAATCAATAAAAAGATAGCCAAAACTTAAATTTTGTCCACTTTTCTCTTTTATTAGCGTATTTATAGCTAAATCAACCTTATTTAAAAATAAAAGTAAATTGAAGTATTCGGCTATTTATATTAAATTATAATGATTTAAGTGCTTTTATATAGACTCTTTTGGGTGCAGGAGAAGATTAATTGACCGTTAGAAGAGCAAAGCTATGCTAACTTACGCTAACGCTAAGTTTGCCTCAGCAGCATGCTCGCGTAACTGGTTACGCTTAGAAATTATAATGATTTTATTGCTTTTATATAGACTCTTTTGGGTGCAGGATATCCCTCGACTGTCTTTGTGTCATCATTTGGATCAAGAAAGTCTTCAAGACTTTGTGTGTCTATCCACTCTGTCTTTCTTTGTTCATTAGATTCTGTTTTCATGGTTTCTAACACTTCAACAGTTTCAAAACCTGCCCTAAAACACCAGTTCTTTAAAGCACTGACGGTAGGAACAAAATAGATATTTGGTATCTTTGAATAGCGATCTCTAGGTGTCAAACACATCTCTCCTTCACCATCTATCATAAAGGTATCTAAAATGAGCTCACCACCTTTATTAAGTCCTTTAAAGAGTGATTTCAGCATCGCAACAGGATCTGACCTGTGATAGAGTACACCTAAACAAAAAAGTGTATCAAACTTATGTTCATAGAACTCTACATGTTCTACACCTAAAAGTTCATACACAATGTCAGACTGAATAAAATGATTGATAAACTGAAACTGTGAGTAATAGATAGCAGAAGGATCAAATCCTATAAGTTTCTTAGGTGCTTGCGATAACATACGAAATAAGTAATAACCATTATTACATCCTATGTCCCCAACGACCTTGTCTTTCAGATCAAAGTGTGGTTCAAGGAGATTATATTTGATTTGACTTTGCCATTCAGAGTCGATAAAAAGATCATTGATTTGAAACGGCCCTTTTCGCCAAGGTTTCATCAGAAGTGCCGTCTCTTTTATCTGCTGGGTATCTTGAGGACTAAGGTTCTTGATTTGGACCTCTACTCTATCTCCAAGTTTAACTTCAACATCTTCATACGTTTTAAGCGCTTTAATAGCTTCTTGGTAAGGAATTATATTTTTCCACGTAAGCCATTTCTTACGCTCATCTCGTAATGTATTTAAATCCATCTATTATTTAATGTACGCTTTTTTAATGACTTGATCAAATAATGGTTTGTTACTACCTCTGGAAACCGATACATTTTCTATCTTACGTGCTACGTCCTGCCCTTTAATCACTTCTCCGAAAATAGTATGTTTACCATTTAACCAACCCGTTGGTGCAAGTGTGATAAAAAACTGACTTCCATTTGTTGTAGGACCCCTATTTGCCATTGCCAGTAAAAATGGTTTGTCAAAAACGACATTAGGTGCAAATTCATCTTTAAAATCTTTTTTCCAAATTGACTCACCGCCTCTACCCGTACCTGTAGGATCTCCACCCTGGATCATAAATCCTTTGATCACTCTATGGAAAATCAGTCCATTGTAGTAACCATTTTTAACATGTGTCGTAAAGTTTTCCACGGCAAGTGGTGCCACTTCCGGATACATCTTTAATTCTATCTTCCCTACATTGGTTTCAAGTACCACAACAGTATCTTTCGCCTGTAACTGGAAACTTAATCCTAAAAATAGTAATCCTAAAAATAGTTTTTTCATTCTTCTTCCTTTAAATAAATTAGCAATATTATAACGATTTTAAAATTTATTTCGCATAATTCACAGCTCTTGTCTCACGAATCACATTCACTTTTATCTCTCCTGGGTATTGCACTTTTTCTTGTATTTCTTTTGCTATCTCTTTACTTAGGAGTACGGCTTCGTTATCACTCATCTTATTTGCGTTTACAAAAACACGTATCTCTCTGCCTGCATTAATCGCGTAAGCTTGATTAACATACTCTTTACTTAAGGCTATGTCTTCCACTTCTTTCACACGTTTTGTAAAGCTTTCAAGCACTTCTCTTCTTGCTCCGGGTCTTGCTGCAGAAAGTTTGTCTGCAGCACACACTGCAGCACTCTCTACAGAATCTGGTTCTTCGTGCCCATGATGCGCATAGATGGCATTGATAACAGAAGGATGTTCTCCATGTCTACGACAAAGATCAGCACCTATATCTACGTGTGAACCACCCAGATCTTGTGTCAGTGCCTTACCAATGTCATGCAAAAGACCTGCACGAAGTGCAAGTTTTTCATCTCCACCCATTTCTGCTGCCATAACACGTGCAAGTTTTGCGACTTCCAAAGTATGTGCAAGCGCATTTTGTCCATAACTTGCTCTGTATTTCATGCGACCCAAAAGTCTTACAAGTTCTTCATGCATAGGGAAAAGCCCTAATTCTATCAGTATATTTTCACCCTCTTCAAAAGTTTTTTGTTCAAACTCTTCTTCTACTTTTGCATGTACTTCCTCAATGCGTCCAGGGTGTATCCGTCCATCTTCTACCAGTATCTCTATAACCCTGGTTGCGATAGCTCTTCGATAAAGATTAAAACTGCTTACCAATATCACACCTGGTGTTTCATCTATGACTATGTCCACGCCCAAGAGCATCTCCAGTGTCTTAATGTTTCTACCCTCTTTACCGATGATGCGCCCTTTATGCTCATCACTTGGTAAATTTACAAGGTTAATGAGACGTTCCCCTGCAAAATCACCGGCATACCGTGTAGTTGCCTGTGCTAAAATATAATTGGCTTTTCTTTCCCCTTCATCTTTAGCCATTTGTTCATATTTACGTACGATACCCGCAACATCTGCACGGCTCTGCTCTTCTACTTTTTCTAAAATGTATGCCTTTGCTTCCTCTTTTGTCAAAGAAGCTATATTTTGCATTTTATCTATAGTATTGGCGATTTCATCTTGCTTTTTTCTTTCAAGTTTTTCTAACTGTATTTCTTTGTCCAATACTCTCTTTTCCAAAAGTTTTAAAGCATCTTCTTTTAACGTAAACTCTTTTGTTTGCAAGATCAATGTACGATTACGTTCATTGACCTTCGCAATACGTTTTTGAAATTCACGCTCTTGTTCTAACTCTTCTTCTTTGATTCTTACATGCGCAGATTTCAGTAAAAGTTCCGTCTCTTTCTCTATCGCTTTAGCCTTGGCTTTAGCTTCCAATTCTATATATGAAAATCTGTTTTTGGTACTATTTTTTAGCCAAATATAACATATACCTGCTCCTATAGCTATCCCAGTTAAACTGGAAACTCCTATTATCCCTAACATTAATTATCCTTCTGTCATTACATGTCTCATAAAATACGAACAAAATCCATATGTTACTCGATCATCATGCTTTGCTTTTGGCAAAACCTACTAAGCGGTTATAATCATGTCTGCTTTTATATCATATTCATCTGTTATGATCTCATTGCTGTAACACAATTCACGCGCTACAAAAACTGTTTTTTTTATATTTTCACTCTGTTCTTCAAAAAATCTATCATACATACCTTTACCA
>NZ_JBFENQ010000140.1:0-4364 GCF_041551015.1 Sulfurovum sp.
ACCACAGTTTCTGTACGTAGGATCCTTTGTCCTAAACTAACAGATGTACATCCTTGTTGGCAAAGTAAGTCAACTTCATAGTCTATCCAACCGCCTTCTGCTCCAATACATAGTACCTTTGGCATATTATCTTTATTGTTAGTCTTGCACTTTGCAACATCAAGATATGATTTCCAAGATTGTGAAGCATAAGGATGGGCAATCACTGCATTACTTTGCTCTCCATCTCCCTTTTTATCTAGTAATAAAGCAGGAAATTCATCTTCAACAAATGGCTTAAAACGTTTTTTAAACTCAATCACTGGTGGCACTGTATCTATGGCTTGTTGTAACCCTTCAAAAACAAACTCATCTATACGGTTTAGTAGTGGGCTTTGCCAATAACTTTTTTGAGTACGGTAACTATTTACAATAATAAGTTTATTAACACCAAGAGATGTCATATCCATAATCAATCTACGTAGCACTTTTGGACGTGGCAAAGCAAGAATAACTGTTAAATCAAGTTTAGCTGGTGGTTTTTTATCCAGTGTAAGATCAATAAGAAGTACTTCCTTGTCATTGATTTCACTAATAGTAGCCTTGCCTATGTTACCATCAATCTCAGCGATTGTTAAACTATCTCCTACCCTAGATTTTAGTATCTCTTTAATATGAGTAACTTGTTTTGGGTCACTAATGCTTTTGACGTTTTTGGGTAATAAAATACAGTTCAAATTATAAAAATAAGGCTCAGGTGATAACGATAACTCATTGCTTATTCCTCTTAATAACCCCATAAATAGCAGGTTGTGATATATTTAATACTTTAGCAACCCTATGCTGAGAATAGCCTTCTTTATAGGCTTTTAGTATCTGTTTTGTTAAAGAACATGACAAGTCATCTATGCTTGGGTTACTTCTAAATGACTATAAAAAAGAACAAGGTGTATAATCATATTTAAATTTAGGTTTTCGTCACCAGACCCCTTCTTTTTCTAAGAAAAGTGTATACTTCCTACATATTTTATCCAAAGGTCAATCATGGAAACTCTCAAAATCGTATGCCCTGAGTGCAACAGCGTCAACACCATCAAAAGTGAAGTTAGGAATGAGCAAATTCCATGTTCCCAATGTCAAACAGATCTAGATGACCCCTTTCCGGTTGAAGTAACCGATGAGAGTTGTACAACCCACATCATTGAAAACGACATAGCAGTGCTAGTTGATTTCTATTCATCCACTTGTGGCCCTTGTATGGCAATGTATGATGATTATGAAGATGCAGCTCTGGGTTTTGGATCAAAGGTGAGATTTCTCAAAATAAATGCCGATAAATACCAAAAGGTCGCCAGAGAGTATGGTGTGAGTGCGCTTCCTACCATTATCGCCTTTAAAAAAGGCCAGGAAGTCAACCGTATAAGCAGGCAACTTTCCCGAGTTGAGCTCATTTTGTGGGCTGAAAGCCTCATCTAAATGGTCATTTAATAAAAAGTTTAAAGAACATAGTATGATCATTGCAGGGAATTTTATGCGTAATTTAAGGATAGCATAACACTAAAGATACTTTGTCCATATCTTATCTAATACTACTGTACAGATGCTACATCTGCCCACTCTTCAGCAACAGTTATCATTTATGCCAAGAACAACATGCAAACCCGTAACTCATCATAACTCACCTCCCCATCTAAAGCCTCAAATACAGCTTTAAGACGCAAGGTACCATCCTCAGAAAAGTTCTCTTTGATGTTCTTGGTTCTTAGCTTTAACACTGCATCATCTACCCTGTTAAAAATCTCATCTTCTGGTTTATATTTATTAATATCTATCTCGGGGTTTTCTTCTTTTATCAGAGCAAGATGCTGCACAATAGTACTTTTACCCAAACCTCTATTGATGGCTAGTTTTACCAGAGTATCTGACTTTTCTATGAGATGTTTTGTTTTCATATACGTAGGTGTAACATAGGCTGAGTGTGAGGGTTTACCCTCTTTGATATTTTGTATCTCTTCGTCTATCTTCTCTTTGCTTATTATGCCACTAAGCTGTGATATATGGCTTTCAAAAAGCTTCTCTAAGCTCTCTTTTGTCAATACTTTTATGCTATCACTAGCCTTTTTCGAGGCCATTTTAATACGCTCATCTATATGCAAAATGAGAGGGTCTACACGCAAGGCCATAGGGTTTAAACCCATAAGCCGTAAACCTTCGATATTTTTGATACGTGAAAGTGCCACATATCCCTGCCCACTCTCAAATGTTTTACTCAAGTCTATCTCCGCAGCATCTAGTGTCATACCTTGTGACTTATGTATCGTGATAGCCCATGCCAAACGCAAAGGTACTTGTGAAACAGTCGCTGTGACCTTGCCACTGTCATTTTCAAGTGACCAGTCTTCTAATTCTAACTTTATTTTTTTACCCTCTGTAGTTCGTACTATGGGCATGTTGTCTATGGGACTGAAACTGAGTACTGTTCCGGTGGTACCATTGACATAGCCTGCTTCTACATTGTTTTTTATGAAGATGACAACCGCACCCTTTTTAAGTGCCAACTTTTCTAAAACCAAAGAAGATTTAAAAATCTTCTCTATGTTCTTTTCACTCCCTTTGGACTCATAGACAAAAAGTTTAGGCTCACCTTCAAGCTTTTCTAACTCATCTAGGTTGATGCGATCCACATCTACATTATGGGTATAAAGTTTGGTAGGGGTTTGAATGGAAAGTTCTTTCTCATGACGTGCAGCTAATATCTGCTCTGAAGAATCTGAAATGCTACCACTTCGTATATCATCTAACACTTGTATAAGTCTGTCATCATCTTGTCTAAACTTCTCTTCCAAATAACAGGTATGTAAGTCTAATGCTTTCCATGCAGGAGATTGCCATGCAAAACGCTTCTCTTTAGGTACTTTGGACACAGGGGGTAACTGAAAAAAGTCTCCCGATATTACTACTTGCACTCCACCAAAAGGGGCATCTGTACCTTTAAAACCACGCAGTATTAGGTCCATAGAAGAAAAGATCTCTGGTGAGATCATAGAAACTTCATCGATAATGAGAAGTTTGAGTTTAGAAAAACGTGTTTTGAGGTACTTTTTGTCCAGCAAAAAATCTACATAACCTTCATCTATACTGTCACGTATACCCAAAGCAAAAAATGAATGTATCGTCTGCCCACCCAAATGTGATGCTGCTATACCAGTGGGTGCAACAATGGTTGGGTAAACCCTACGCTCTTTTAAATACTGTGTATAAAGATTAAGAAGATAGGTCTTCCCTGTTCCTGCTGAACCGGTGATAAATACATTTTTGCCTGATTTTAGTATGTCAAGTGCTGTTTGTTGTTTCATGAAAGTATTATAGCGCGTGCGTGCAAATATCCGAGAACACTTTATGAAAATGTCAGTATAGTCATACTCCAGTTATCAATGATTTTCTCATAAATGCCCTCGGTGAAATGATAAATACTAGTTCTATAATTCTATTGCATAATTTGGGTTAAGGTATAATCCAAACATGAAAACCCTACCCATCACCCAAGTCATACCTGAAGTTAAAGAAAAACTTCTAAACAACAACCGTTTAGTACTCCAAGCACCACCAGGTGCAGGAAAAACAACGGCACTTCCTTTAGCACTGTTAGATGAACCTTGGTTAAAGGGTAAGAAGATCATCATACTCGAACCGCGCCGTTTGGCTGTGCGTTCTTCTGCTGCCCGTATGGCTGAACTTCTGAGTGAAAAAGTAGGTAAACGCATCGGATACCAGATAAAGATGGAGTCGGTGCAAAGTAAAGAGACACAGATACTCATCATTACAGAGGGTATCTTAACCCGTAAACTGCAACATGACCCAAGCTTGGAAGATGTGGCTCTCATTATCTTTGATGAGTTTCATGAGCGTTCTTTGCATGCGGACTTGTCTCTGGCTTTGGCTCTAGAGTCTCAGACTATTTTACGAGAGGACCTAAAGATACTCATCATGTCTGCAACACTGAATACTTCTGTCATCTCAGAACTAATGAAGCATGCACCCATTGTGCAAAGTGAAGGACGTTCTTTCCCTGTGGAGAGCATCTATCTACCGGTCCATACACCTCAACCAAACAAAAAAGAACTACCCTCTTTTGTACATACGCTTCTACACAGCATTTTACAAAAAGAAGAAGGAAATATACTTGTTTTTCTAGCAGGTGTAAGAGAGATAAAAGCTGTGGAAAAGCTTCTAAACACAACTAAACCCAAAGATGTTTTTGTCTCAACACTCTATGGTAACCTTAGTAAAGAAGCACAAGACAGAGCCATAAATGCACCACCTAAAGGCTTTAGAAAGGTGGTACTTAGTACCAACATCGCTCAAACCTCTTTGACCATAGAGGG
>NZ_JBFENQ010000141.1:0-4288 GCF_041551015.1 Sulfurovum sp.
TTGGTGCATATTTGACAGGACTAGTAGATGGAAAAGAAGCCTATCCTGCATTGAATGAAGCAGCTAAAGAAGCCCTTGGTGAGCATAAACTTTTAGGAACATATCTGATGTTAGCATCAGGGGTTGTCTTACTTTTTAAACTGTTTTCTATGCTTACAGATAAAAGTATTATCAGAGCCATGTATATTTTGATTCTGATCGTATTTGTTGCAGGTATATTTGAACAGGGTGAAGAGGGTGGAGAACTTGTTTACAAATATGGTATGAATGTTGAACAAGTGAAAGTATTGGATGATGAACTCTTTGACTTGAAAGAGGAACTTGAAGAAGCTACAGCAACAAAAGAAGTTTCAGAAGAAGCAGATAAGACAAAAACGATTAAAATTGAAGAAGAAGTGCCAGCTGTGCAAGATGATCCTAAAACAGCAGTAGAAATGAAACCTGTTCAAACGACAGTGGAAGCAGTAACTGAAAGTGTAAAGATAGAAGTGAAAGAAGACCCTGAATTATTAAAAGTAGAAGGTATGCCAGAAGAGATGGTACAACCGGAAATCGCTACACATTAAGTTCTTACTTTCTCTTATTACGACCCGCCATCTCCTGCGGGTTCATACTCTATCTCATAACGATCTTCATCTACTTTTGTTTCTAAATTTGATAGATACTTAGCCATCTGTTTGGTTTCATTTTCATCCAGAGCTTTGGCAAATGATATCATTATGGTGCCAAAAGCAGAACGAGTCTTTCCATTTTGTAAATCTTTAAGTCTTCTAAGGAGTACATGCTCTCGTACTCCTTGTAGTCTGGGAGATGCACCCATACCTTCTCCATACATTCCATGGCACCCATTACAACCATTTTTTAAATAGAGGGCTTCCATTTCGCTATTGGCGGAAGAGAACAGTGATAAGGCAGTAAAAAGAAAGAGTTTCTTCAACGTATGTTTCCTTTGTGATATGATGACATTCTAACGAAAAAAAGTGGATAGAAAATAAAAAGAATCATCAATAGATAATTTTTGCCAAATAAAGTCCCTCTGGAGGAGCCAGTTTAGTGGTATGTTTTTTTTGACAGTTTAACTGTTCTTGAAGTTCCATCTCACTCATATCACCTCTGGCACAAAGCATTGCAGCATCCACCATTATACGTACCTGTGAACGCAAAAATCCATTGGATTGAAAATATATAAAATGATAGCCATTTCGTTCTCTATAGTCTGTACGATATATTTCTCGAACAGTGGTGTGTGTAACAGTACCTGTTTTATGAAAAAAATTAAAATCATGTTTCCCCTCAAATGTCTTGAGTGCTTTTATCAGTAACTCAGGATTGAATTCTTGATAATATGAAACATATTTTTGTTCAAATACAGAAGGTTTTTGTGTTTTAAATACATATCGGTAGATTCTTTTTTTAGCAGAAAATCGTGCATGAAAATCATTTGGTACAAGAGAGATATGTTTAAAAAAGATATCAGTTAATTTTCGATTTAAATTGAGTTTTAGTTTTTCCAGATCATTCCAGAATTCCGGTAGGTCAAAGTGTATGACTTGACCTGTAGCATGTACCCCAGCATCGGTTCTTCCACTTCCAACGATTGGTGAGTGTATCTGCAAAGAGGAAAGTGCCTCTTGTATGGCTGCAGTAATGGTCGTGTTTGTAGATCTTTGTTTTTGAAAGCCTTGATACTGACTTCCATCATAACTTATGACGGCTTTTACACGCATAAACAGCCCATTAAAAGAACTTGGCTACACGTTTGTTAAAGAGCCATTGACCGAGTATCATGACGATCATAACGGATATAACCAATAGTAGAGGCGTTCCCCATTTTTCCAAAGAAGACGCGATCATATAGAAGAATAGTGTAGTGATAAAGATAACTACAAATGAGCGGTTTGACTGATAGCGTGGGTTTATCATTGTAAAAGAAGCAACAAGATAAACTGAAAGAAAAGGGATGAGACTTATAAAAATAAAAAACAACATTTTATGCATTAACTTTTGGTTGCTTTGCACATCACTCCAGTATGATATGACACTTTTAAATTGAAACCCTTTTTTTGGTGAATTATCAAAAACTTCTACTGTTTCGTATTCTGCTTGTTGCAGTTTTTTGTCTGCGTAAGTATAACCATACCCTTTATGCAAAAGTAAAGAAGTCACATTTTCATCACGGTTGATTTGACCTGTTTGAGATGAAAAGAACTGTTCATCTGCTTTATTTGTACGATTATAGATGACGATATCATGAAAAGTATCATCTGTTTTCTCTTTGACATACATATAATAGTTTCCAAATTTCTGACCTAACTCTCCTGGAACGATGTTTAGTTTTGCTTCACTTCTTTTCTCTTCTTTGAATGCTTTATAGAATTGTTTACTCAGTGGCATAGCGAGTAAGGATATGGTAGCCAATAGGAGAGAGAAAAGAAGACCAAGCAGCATTAAACTTCTGAGTATCTTTTTTGATTTTAGACCTAGTGCATAGAGTGCTATAAGCTCATTACCTTGGGAAAGATTAATGAGTACAGTAGCCAATGCAGCAATAAAAGAGAGGGGTAGCGTATAAAAAATAATCTCTGGTATAGAATAACTGTAAAGTAAGATCAATTCTCCAACATCAATCTGTATTTTAGAGGTCAGTGCAGATATTCTCACTAAAAATACGAGAGATATAATAATGAAAAATGGCAGAAATATCGTCAGAAATGACTTTGTAAAGTTTGATGATATATAGCCTCTTACATTAACCATAGATAATCATTTCCAAAAGTTGTGTAGCTTGTGTATCATAGAGGTATACAATAAATGTAGCTAAGGCCAAGAAAGGAACAAAAGGTACTCCTTTTTCCCTCCAAATGAGTGCAGGTATCATCGCTAGAAGCGCTGATAGAAAGAGTGCGACAAAAAAGTTTGGAAATCCAAGGAGAGCACCCATGGTTCCAGCTACGATGACATCTGCACCACCCATAGCCTGTTTTCTGGCAATGAGTGAAGAGAGTAAGCCTATAAGGTAAAGTCCGCCTGCTGCAATACTTGCATAGAGAAGTGCCATCAGAAATTCAGGTTGAACAAGAGCAAAAATAAGTGCAGCAAAGTTGACATTGTCAGGTACTGCCATATATTTGAAGTCAATCATCACAAGCGCAAACAATGCAGCAAATGAAGCAGCAATGAATGGTAGATACCAGACTAATCCCAATTTGAAATAGAGTGCAACAAATATGACACCTGTAAGAAATTCAACGACAGGGTATTGTGCAGATATTTTCTCTTTACAAAAATAACATTTTCCTCTTAAGAATAACCATGAGAAGATAGGGATATTATGCCACCATTTCAAACTATTATGACAGCTTTGGCATTTGGATGAAGGAAAGACAATACTTTCCCCTTTTGGTATACGGTAGATGACAACATTTAAAAAAGAACCTATCATTGCGCCAAAGATAAATACGATCATGGCTATTTCTATCAAAATTGTTTCTGTCATTATATTCCTCCAAAACGTCTGCTACGTTGTTCATAATTCTCTATAATTTCACGCATCTCTTTGGCTGTGAAGTCAGGCCAAAGTGTTGGTGTAAAGTACAACTCAGCATAACTTAATTGCCAGAGTAAAAAGTTGGAAACACGTTCTTCACCACTGGTGCGTATGAGTAGATCTATATCACTATAAGGTGTTTGTAAAGCAGAAGATATATCTTCTTCCGTAAGATGAGATTTTCCCTGTTCGATAAGGGTATTGACCGCATAGGTTATCTCGGCACGCCCACCATAATTGAGCGCAAGAACTTGAGTAAGGCTTGTATTGTTTTTAGTCAGTTCTTCGGTCTCTTTGATACGTTTTTGTAAAGATTTTGAAAATGAGGTAAGATCTCCAATTGCCTGAAAACGAATATTATGTTCCTGATAGGTTGCAAGTTCATCTTTAAGATATTTATCTAGCATTTTCATAAGGAATTCAACTTCTAATTTAGGACGCTTCCAGTTTTCTGTACTAAAAGCATAGAAAGTGGCAGTCTCTATTGTTGGATATTTGGCACAATACCTAGTGATCTCACGGATTATTTCAGCTCCTTGTTCATGCCCTTTGGTACGATTGAGACCACGTTTTTTAGCCCATCTTCCATTACCGTCCATAATAATAGCGAGATGTTTTAAAATATGTTTAGACATTTATTTCTTCTTTATGGATGAGTTTTTTGGATTCATCCAATATCTTACCGGAGAGAGTGAGTTTATCTGCACGTCCTAAAGCAATTTGTGTATCTTTAGTAATAAA
>NZ_JBFENQ010000142.1:0-4261 GCF_041551015.1 Sulfurovum sp.
CCTAGATGGATCACGCAGAAGTTTGGACTGGATCGTCCAAGTAAGGAGCGTTTTTTGTATGCTGACATCGCTGCAAAAGGGCAGATAGGATATGCAGAGTATCCTTGGGAAGCTCTAGATGAATTAGAGTGGTTTAGCTCTTTGAAAAGTTAAGTCTTTTTAAATACTACAATCAGCATTCATCTTATACTCTCCAAGATCTTTACCTTTAAGATCGATGACATGTACAGCGCATGCAAGACAGGGATCAAAAGAGTGAAGTACCCTTAATACCTCTAATGGTTTAGAAGGGTCTTCAAGTTTTATGCCTACAAGAGCCTCTTCATAAGGACCCCTTTGATCTTTACCGTCTTTAGGAGAAGCATTCCATGTAGTTGGGGCTATCAC
Organism: Sulfurovum sp.; assembly: GCF_041551015.1. Classification (GTDB taxonomy): domain Bacteria; phylum Campylobacterota; class Campylobacteria; order Campylobacterales; family Sulfurovaceae; genus Sulfurovum. The sequence continues at coordinate 388 of NZ_JBFENQ010000142.1, forward strand.
CTGATAGTTTTTTATTTTCTGATCTTCTATATTCACAAAATGGCTCAACACACCTCTTGGCACTTCAGAAAATGCTCTTCCCTTTGCTTTTTTTGGTAATGTTTCAAATTGATATTTTGTCCATGTATCTGTATCATAATATTTGATATTTTCAACCAGATTATTAATAAATTTAAAGAGATATTCCCCTATATAGGCACTCTCTATCGCTCTTGCTGCATTTCTTCCTACTGTGGTGGAGAGATCCATTAACTCAAGATCACAGTCGGATAGAAATTCATCAACAAATGGCTTGATGAACTTATTACCTTTTTGATAACTAACAAGCACTCTGGCAAGTGGCCCACATTCCATTGTTTGTCCATCATAACGTGGTGCTTTGATCCAGGAGTATTTGTCATCTGATCTGGCAGTTTTGAGTGTACCGTCTTCATTGAGGTCAGTATAGTAGGGCTGGTCATCTTTGTACCAGGCTCTTTCTACTTCCTCTGTGATTTTACTCTCATCAAAGGGCTTGATATCATTTAAATTATGACCATAGATTATGCCATCTTCAAAAAGTTGATCACCTTTGTCAAATTTGTAGCCACCCACACACAAAAAGTTTCCTACAGAAGAGCCAATACCCGATTTAATATCATCTCTATATGCTTGGGTGATTAACTTTACATCAGGTAAGTATGCTCTGTCTATAAACTCTTTTGCTTCTTTAATAATAAAAATAAAGTCATTGAGCCTCTGCGGATTTAACATGTCCGCAACACTGGTCACACCACCAACGACGATGGTTTGAGGATGAGGTGTTTTGGCACCAAAAATGGCAATAGCACGTGAAATATTACTCTGAAACTTCATAGCTTCAAGATAGTGTGAGAGAAGGAGAAGGTTTTCTTCAGCGGAAAGTTTATATGCTTTATGCCCCCAGTAGCCATTACTAAAAAGTCCAAGTTTTCCTGCTTTTACAAACTTATGTAACTTCTCTTTGACATCAATATAGTGGGCATGTGAGTTTGCATAAGGACGAGATGAGTACTTGTGACCCGTTTTACTGGTAAGTTTAGGATCTGCTTCCAGCGCTTTGGTTACATCGACAAAATCTAAAAGATGCAAATGGTAAAAATGAATGACATGATCTTGAATAAATAGTGCTAATGCCATCAAATCTCTGATAATCTCACTGTTTACAGGATTATCAATTCCATAAGCATCTTCAACCGCTGAGACAGCAGCACGAAAATGGACATTGGTACAGACACCACAGATTCTTCCGGCTAAGAGTCCAGCATCTCTAGGGTCTCTTCCTTTTAAAATGATTTCAATGCCTCTGAAGAGTTGACCGCTTACATAGGCCTCTTTGACGATATTGTTTTCATCTATCTCTATCTCGGCACGTAAATGTCCTTCAATTCGTGTGATCGGATCAATGACTATCTTTTTCACTACTCTTCCTTCTCTTCTATTGTTCTTTCATTGGCAAGCTTATCAAAAAATCCCTTTTCAACACATCCCATACATCCATGACCACCTTGAACAGGCCAACTCGTTCCCTGATTAAATTTCAATGTAGGACAATTAGCGTTGGCATAGGGGCCCTTACAACCCATCTCAAAAAGACACCATCCTTTTTGAGCTCCTGCATCTCCCCACTCCTTGACAAATTCTCCAAGCTCATAATGTCCCCGTCTTTCGCAATTGTCATGGATTCTACCTTCATATGCCCATAAAGGACGGTTAAACTGATCAAGTGCAGGTAGTTCTGAAAACATTAAATATGAGAGTAGCGTCCCTACAATGTTCATAGGATTTACTGGACAGCCTGGTAAGTTGATGATGTCATCTCTCCCAAGTGCTTCAGATACACCCACTGCACCAGTAGGATTTGGTGCTGCAGCAACGACACCACCATCAAATGCACAACTTCCGACTGACAGTATCAACGCCGCATCTTTAGCACATTTTTGTAAAAGTTGTATACCTGTTTCACCTTTTGGACCTATACGAAGAAATTTACCATCCATTCCCATAGGGATAGCCCCTTCAACAATGAGAACATATTCCCCTTTTTGATTGGTAATGATGTTTTCCAATACATTTTCACTCTGGTCTCCTGAAGCACTCATCAAAAGTTCATGATAATCAAGTGAAATATAGTCAAATATAAGATCTTCGATCCCCGGATGTGATGACTTGATAAACGCTTCAGAGTTTCCTGAACAGTCAGCCAACTCAAGCCAGATTATTGGTACTTTATTTAGAATGCTTATTCCCTCTTTAACAACACCTTCAAATTCAGGGTGCAGCTGCATAGTTGCTGTGACCATAGCAATCCAGTTATTTACCTCTTTTTCACTGATTTCATAAGCATCCATAGCAGAAGAGAGGTTTTCACTGTCTAACATATTTTTTGGATGGAGTCTATTGAATTTTTCTATCCTTTTTTTAACAATGTTCAGCTCTTTTTCACGTTCAATATCTTCTAGGCTCTTTTTAGGCATATTTGGATCCACAAGACTTTGTGCTGTTTCTATGGAATCTTCAACCATTTTTTTACATTTTCCGCATACACGACCTGCTTGACTAAATTCTGCTAACTCCAAAAAGTTTGAAATACCTGTTGTAGAGACTATATCTTCAAGGTCTTTTTGATAGACATGTTCACAAGAACAGATAAGTCTGCCTCTTTCGCCTATGAGCCTGTTTTGATATAGATAAGAAAGATCTATATTTTGAGATTCTTGCATGAGTGATTCTATATATCCTATATCGACATTGGAGTTAATACCTATAAAGCGTGTCAGTTTATCATTTTCTACGAAGTATTCATCAATGCGGTGATCTTTATCAGAGGTGATCAAGATCTTTTCAAAATTTTGCGTATAGTCAGGAGATCGTACTTCTATGAGTTCATATTCATCGACTTTAAGCATATCGATCATCACTTCAAGATGAAACTCCTTCTCTTCCAACCCCAATAGTGATGCAATGGCTACATCTGCCTGAAGCGTACACTCTTTAACATGACCAGCTATAAAGTTAATTTCTTCTACTTGTGCTGCTTCACCTACAGCATAAATATCAGCATCTTCTGTTTGCATTTTGTTATTGGTCAGGATACCTTTGTCACATGTAATGGTATCTCTTGCAAAGTCAATGTTAGGTTTGATACCCACACCAAAAATCAAAAAAGGATTAGCTATTTCCAGTTTTTTGGTTTTTAAAAGTGTTATCTCGTCATTTTCAATCTCTTTTTCAAGAATTTCATCTTCATAGGAGATGGTGATTTTCCCATCTTTGAAATATACAGATTCCATCTCTTTTCTTGCCTGTGGTGAAAGGCTTTTATCATAAAGTGAATCACTGCGTACGAGCAGAGTTATATGTTTAACACTTTGCATCTTATTTAATGTATCCATAAGTTCCAAGCCTATGGGACCTGAACCAACTATGACTACTTCTCTGTCGTGTATGCCTTTAGAAATAATTTCACAATCATCGGCATTTCGAAAAACAGCAGCATTTATGAGTGAGCCGATATCAAAAAGAGTTTGGGGAATAGAACCTGTGGCAATGATAAGTTTGTCATAAGAGAAAACAGAGTGTTCTGAAAATATTCTTTTTGATGCTTTATCTATAGAGAGTATTTTTTCGTTAAGTGCGATTTGTACTGTAGCATCAAGAGGTAAAGAGATCTCTTCCATCGTTGCACTCTTGTCCACCAGTGCACAAAGATGTATTCTGTCATATGGAGAATAAGTTTCTTCAGATACGATCAATACATCTATATCTGGTGAAAGTTTCTTAATACGGTTAGCTAAATAGACTGCAGCTATTCCACCACCTATGATCACGATTCTCATACTGTCACCTCGCTTCA
>NZ_JBFENQ010000143.1:0-4260 GCF_041551015.1 Sulfurovum sp.
GAGAATTCTTCGATAATGGCACGTACAAAAATAGATTCTAACGTACTAAATATAGATGCGAACATTAGTTATGAAAAAAGGTTACATGTAAAAGCAATCAGCCATATACCAGAAGAGTCACTACTGCGTACTTACAGTGAAGTGCTTAAATGGGATAGCTTAAGCCCTATGGTAAGTGAAGTTGAACTTTTGGATAATAGTGTAGATGCACTGTTTACAACGGGTACCTTAAGAGCGGATATAAAGTATGATATCAATAGCACTCAGATAGGAGGAAAGGTATTATTAGGCGGGTTACATGCTGATCTGTCTGGTAAAGTAGAAGAGAAGATAACTGTAGATACAAAGATCAATTCTATGAATTCTTTGATAGAGAGTGTTAAGAGTGTCTATACCCTTGGGGATCTTCCGGTAGTAATGGGCAGTGCAGATATATCTGTAGAACTGACAGAAATGAAAGAAGTAGATATTGCACTGAAGTCACAAGAGATCATTTATCAAGCAGGTCGTAAAATAGATCATTACGTGAATGATATAGATCTAGCAGTGAATGTGCAAGATCAAAAAATTGTATTGAACCGCTATGCATTTACATATGCTGGACAAAAACTTTTTTCTACAAAATCCTCAATAGTATCCCTTGATGATACGAATATAACTATCTCACCTCTTTGGATCAATGATCAGTTAAAAGTAGAAGGTAAATATGATCTAAAATCAAGAAAAGGTACGATTGATGCGGATGCAGAAAAGTTACATATAGCACATGAGATTGTTGATTTGGACAGTAATATAGATATCAAAACCGTATTGGATGGAAATAAAACATCAATCAATGGTCAGATCACGATTTTGGATGGAAATATACATTATGACCTGGGGCAAAAAACATATGCTTCTGACAGTGATATTATCATAGTTCAAGATATGAAAGAGAAAGAAGCAAGTCCATTTATGGACAATCTCAGTGGTTTAGTACAGATAAAGACACAAAAACCACTTATCTATAAAAAAGGCAATGTAGATATGAAAGCAGAGGTAGATCTTAGTGTATATAAAGCTGAACATTCAGAATTAATGGTATTAGGTGCAGTAGAGATACTCAAGGGAAGTAGCTATACTTTTAAGGGTAAGAAGTTTGTTTTAGATAAAAGTTATGTATATTTTACAGGAAACCTGAATAAACCTCTGCTTGAAGCAAGTGCCAGATATAAGTCACTAGATCATCTCATTACCATTACGGTTACTGGGTCAGCCCATACACCAAATATCAACTTCTCATCAAAACCTTCTTTGAGCAAGGAACAGATACTGTCGATTATTCTCTTTGACTCAGTAGAAGGAGCAGGAACAAACAGTGGTGAAGATATGATGAAAATGATGGGAGGGGCTATGGCAAAATCAGCCCTTTCAGATCTAGGAGTTCAACTAGATCATCTTGTATTAGGTGCGGGCAGTGTAGAGGTAGGTAAAAAGTTGACAGATGAGATAACGATCATCTATGTAAATGACGAAGTTTCCAGCGTAAAACTCAAATATAAACATGGAAAACGTATGGAGAGTGTGATAAGTGTAAGTGAAGAATCACAATCCTATGATATTCTTTATAAAAAGGATTTTTAAGCATCTGAGAACAGGATATTTTTCCATTTGTCATATGTTGCATCTTTGTGATGCTTAAATACTGTTTCTAGTGTAATTTTAAATGCAACGTAAGAGTGAAGAGACTATGAAAGTCTGTGTTTAAAATCCTCATATCCGAATTCACGAACTACTTCTACTGTGCCATCTTTTCTTAGTATAGCAATAGAGGGAAGTTTTACACCATTAAAGGTAGTAGCTTTAACCATGGTGTAGTGCATTTGGTCTTCAAAAATGACTTTGTCACCGATGTTGAGCGGTGCATCAAAGCTGTAATCTCCCATAATGTCTCCAGCTAAGCAAGTGTTCCCTGCCAGACGGTACATATGTGCTTTTTCTCTCACCTTGCCTGCATCCCGTACCTCTGCACGGTAGGGCATGATGATCGTGTCAGGCATGTGTGCTTCAGCGGAAGAGTCCAAGATAGCTATATCTATACCATTGTGTACAATATCTAGAACGGTAGTGATAAGTGGCCCTGTCTCCCATCCTATGGCTTCTCCCGGTTCAAGATAGACTTCTACCTCATACTTCTTTTTAAAGTCTTTGATGAGCTGTATGAGTTTCTGTGTATCGTATCCTTTTCGTGTGATATGATGTCCACCGCCAAAGTTTATCCATTTCATTTTTGGTATGTATGAGCCAAACTTCTCTTCAAAGTTTTTAAGTACATTCTCAAGAGCATCACTGCCTTGTTCACATAGTGCATGAAAATGCAAACCATCACAGAGTTCTAAAACACTCTCATCCATATTTTCCAATGTTGTTCCAAGCCTTGAATAGAGTCCGCAAGGATTATATATCTCTTTAGGCGATTCAGAATATTCCGGATTCACACGCAGACCCAGTGATAGGTTTGGATTGATTTGTTTAGCCTGCGTTGAAAACTGATTGAATTGTGCAGGAGAGTTAAACACCAGATGATGTGATATTGTAGCTATCTCTTCGATCTCTTCTTCTTTAAATGCGGGTGAATAGGTGTGCACTTCTTTCGAAAATGTCTCATCTGCAAGTTTGGCTTCATGTAGACCACTGGCACAGCACCCATCCAGATAAGGTTTGATCAGTGGAAAACTTTTCCATAAAGCATATCCTTTGAGTGCCAGTAATACTTTAGCGCCACTTTGTTTTTTAATGTTTGAAATGATTTCAAGGTTTTTCTGTAGTTTTTCTTCTTCGAGCAGCCAACAAGGAGAAGGTAAAGTTGATAGTATATTTTTCATGACAGATTATAACAATAGAATCTAAAATATTTTGTTATAATGAAGCAAATATTTTACAATTTAAATTAAGAGGGGATAGATCACCATGGGAAAAAGGGAAAATGAAAATCGCGTTGCTAATTTAAGATTTAATGGTAAGGAGATCCAACTAGCTGTAAAAATGCTAGATAAATTGCAAACTACCATTGATATCATCTATTATCTAATGGAGCATGAAAATGAACAGGCTTTTGTACTCATGCTTTTGACAGCAAAAGATATAGATTTAAATACTTTATTGGACAAAGAGAAACGAGATACTGACATCTTGTTTGAAATTGATAAAGAAGAATCACTCTATGTAATGCTATGTCAAGATACAAAGGTTGACGGAGGATATCACTTTGCAGAAAGAGTGATCCGCAATATACAGTTAGATAATGGTAAAGATATCTATTGTACAGAATTAGAAGTAAGAGCAACACATTACAGTGCTAAACAAGTGGTACTAAAACTACTTGAAACGTTTGTAAAAAGTAAACTTGAAAATAAGTCTAATGAAATTGTTTTCAGAAGTCTTAACTAATTAGACGCTTTTAAGGGATTTTAGTGTAAAATTCCGACCAAATATACCTCAGGAATGCAGGTAAAAATATATTAAGGATGATGCGGAATGAAAAGAACATACCAACCTCATAGTACACCAAGAAAAAGAACACACGGATTTAGAACAAGAATGAAGACTAAAAATGGTAGAAAAGTAATTTCTGCAAGAAGAGCTAAGGGTAGAAAAAGACTAGCTGTATAATACTTCTGGTATAAAAACATCAGTTCTATAAAACATTTTACTAGGATTAAAACCAGTAAAGAGTTCAACAGCGTGTATAAACACGCTACAAAGACATGGCATACACCTTATTTTGTACTTTTCTTCAAAAAGAGTGATGAGTATAAAGTAGGTTTTGTAGCCTCTAAAAAAATTGGAAATGCAGTTCATCGAAACAGAGCAAAACGTTTGTTAAGAGCACATTTCATCGAAAATATAGACCTCTTATCTCAAGGTAGTTACGTACTGGTTGCAAAACCTGCGCTTATTGAAGAAAACTATTCTGTGACACGTAAAGCGTATCTACATGCACTTAAGAAGTGTACTGCAACATAATTTAACACAGTTAACACTATACTATCACTGACATATTATAAAAGGTATAATTTTGGAACAACAAGATTTAAATAGACGACTTCTTCTGGCACTGGCACTTTCTTTCTTTGTATTTATAGGCTATAGCTACTTTTTCCCACCTGCGACCCCCACACAAGATAGCAAACAAACAGCAAATACTGCACATCAAACCCCTTCAGTAGATACAGCATCTAACGCAAATGTACCTACACCAAGTTCTTCAACTGCAACAGC
>NZ_JBFENQ010000144.1:0-4209 GCF_041551015.1 Sulfurovum sp.
GTAAGTGCAGGCGTATTGTGTGTAAACGTATAAGGTGTTTTATCTACAGCGATATCTCTAATGAGCCCTCCGCCAAGTGCAGTAAGAAATACAGAGATCAATGTACCCAGAAAATCCAGTTTATTTCGTACTGCCACAAAAAAGCCGGAAATCGCAAAAGCGATGATACCGATATACTCTGCAATTTCAAACATATAATACCGTTCTATCTTTCATTTTGTAAATATCTATACTAATTTGAGACACATGCATTACCTGACGAACCCCATTTTACTATAATACCTTTTTTATTGGTCTCAAGGTAAAGTTTACATGTCTTCTGTACAACATCAGTACCATAACCAAACATACCATAACCACCATGGTGGTAAGGACCATACCAATATCCCATAGACGTAGAAGGATAACTATAAATTCTAGATCTTTCATACACATAGACTTTATTTTTATTTGGCAAGATATAGGTACTGTCCGGATACCCTATTTTCTGTATCAGATCATTTATATCCTGTCCAACCCAAGCGTTATACTTGTTGACAAAATTTTGATGCGTTGCACACCCCTGCATCAGTAAAACTGCCATAGCTACAAGAGAAATTTTTAAAAAGTTTTTCATTACCTGATCCTTTCTTTAATTCATTTATAGATTATACAATTTTAATGTAATAATTATGAAGTTTAAAAGATAAAATAATGATTAAAATAAAAAAGTGGTAGATAGATGAATACATGAACTCACGTTATAAATCAAAGAAAGCCCTATTAAGTTAATTTCTTCATTTATTTATAGACAACAGCCAAGCACATATGCGTGCTTGGCCATTTATCGATAATACTTTTATCAGTGTTAAGGCGTTGGTTCGTTACAGGTTGAGTCACAAAGACTACAACTTGCCGTAGCAGTAGCATTAACATCTACCCCATTAAGAGATCCAGTACCAGTAGCTGTCACAGTATTTGAGTGAGTGCTATTTTTTGCACAAACCTTAGTGGTTTCAGTCGGATAATAAGTACCTGCATATGTTTCACATTGTTTACGTTTAGCAGGATCATCTGCTGGATAAAGCTCAAATGGACCAAAACTATCTCCTGAAACATCATCATTAACATAAACATTTATCAATTTCGTACCATTTTGATCATTACAGACTACACCATTGTAATCAATACGCACTACCACATTCACCCCATTAGATTCAAGCGTTTGTTCACACTCTTTTGTCACAGATATTGCTGGGTTCTGTATTACTTTAGTACAGGTAGCTGAATCTTGAACTGTAGCCATGCTATATTCACCAATTTCCCCTGTAGCATAGATTGTATTGGTTGGTGGGTTCATGTTGCTTGTATATGTATATTGATTGGAAATAGTTTGACCTATAGCCAATGGACCTACATCATCTAATACTATCAAGTGATCATCACTTGTATCGTTAGGTGTTCCTGCATCATCAGTAAATGAGACGCTGTCAATTGTCCCAAAACCGCTGTTTGTTACGTTGTATTCATACGTATGATCCAATTTATTGTAAGTATTAGTGTTCACTACAGAGGAGAGACACTCTTTAGTCACTTCAAGTTTACAGGTGTCTAAATCACCCAACACAAAATCTTTCAACTGTGCATTGACACGGTGAGAAGAACGTGTCTCCATTAAAAAACTACTAAAACAAGGAAGCTGGAGACCACCAAAAACCCAACTTAAGTTTATACCCCCTTCAAAAAAAGCATTTGGAGGATATATTCCTTGAGTACCACTCTTAGGTGTATAATCGGGCCAAGCAGGTGTATTTTCTCCATTTGAGAGAGCAAGAAAATAATGAGTCGCATCCCCCTGTCCTTCATGGAAAAGTTCTAGATTGATCTTTTCTGCATCATTCCACTTATAAAGTTTGATATTTGCTTTTGCACCACCTTGCGTAAATTCTGCCAACATCAATACATCGCCATTTTTATGTTTTCCGCTAAAAGTTCCATCATCATTCAAAATTATTTTTTCTTGGAAAAACCAAACACCCATCTGAGCTGAACCATCCGTTGAATAACGATCACCCATGAGGTAGATCATTAATTCATCATTATTGAGACCTGCTTTATACGCCGCTGCTGCTGCATGCATGATTTCATCTTTATCCGGTACTGATCCATGTGTCCATTTCCATTGTGGAACATCTCTAACATCTTTTGATCCACCACCCGTAAAGATACTGATTCTTAATTCATCGTGTAGAATACCTCCACCGGTACCATCATCATGTGTGGTACTAAATGCACTAGAATTACCATCTTCCACATTTTGCCAATCATCACCAACAGTGGCATTGTCTGCGATGTTGCCATCTAATTCAAACAAAGAACTACCATCGGGATGTTCCCAAGCTGTTACCTGTGTTCCAATCCCCATTAACAAGAATACGGATAGAACTGATCCTTTTGTCAACTGCATAAATATATACAGCCAGTCATTTTCTTTATACATTTTCATATTAAATCCTTTTCATTCATCATATGTTAGAAAGAAACGGGCCAATAATAGTATGGCAGGATTCTAACAACTCTTGTTGCAATTTTCCTACAAGACAACTTCCACTAATACTCTATGAAAAGAATATTCTATGGAAAACTATATATGATTAGTTGGGAAGAGACAGGCCTTTGTTTGAGTGGGCGGGAATCTTTCAACTAATGTTGCAAAGTTCCTACAAATTCCTTTTACATATACTCTGTGAAAGAAGTACATATTGTAGAAAAATATATGATTAGTTGAGAGGAGACAGGCCTTTATTTGAGTGGGCGGGAATCTTTTCAACTAATGTTGTAAAGTCCCACTGAGATACTTTCTTTAAGTAAAAATCTCAGTTAGTTACATTTCAAGTATATGATATATACTCTTTATAATATATAAAATTAAAATCTTTACATATTATATAAATTATAAGTACTGCTTTTTATATCTGAAAAAATGAACTATAAGATAAGAACTATGTTCAATAATTAGCTAATTACAAAAAATTGGATAGGTAAAACACACTGTATTTAAGGGAATCAAATGCTGAGTCAGGAGTGGGAGACTCTAAATCTGCTCTCGAATCCCTGAAAGCCCCATATACGGGCAAGCTTAAATTAAATAGTTAGCTGTTGGCATACAATTAACGTACATATTTGGTAGACTCTGCCAATGTTATAAATAATGAATATTACTTCATTCTTTTATAAAAATGATAATTTTATGAAGTTATATATTTTATAAGGTTTTTAAGCATGATTAAGTGTCAAAATTATTTTTCGTATTTCGGGTTAAAAGAATATTGCCGATTATTGTACTTCTCTGTTTTCTATCACAGATGAACAAATACACCAAGACTATTCTGGATGTAGCATACCTCATGGTGAAGACTGTATATTTAGTAACTTTTATACTTACTGGCTTGAGATGAGGAAAAGAGTTAAAAATTAGATGATACGTTTGATCATGTTGTAGAATTGTTAAGTCTAAAAAAGAGATACAAAAGATTACTATATTGGCACAAAAAAAATAAATAAGAGTAATTTTATCCGATTCAAAGCTATCTTTGATATAACAGTGAATAAACAACACATGCTAAAGGATATAATCATGACAAACAATGAAGTAACGTCTCAAAAAGAAAATAAATCGTATGAAGTCATATCATACACAGATATGGTAGCATTTAACTATACTCTTCCCGATAATGAAGAACCACAAACCATAGAACATGAAGTAACCTTCATTTGGGAAGATACGATTGAAAAGTTTATAGAAGAACATGGTACCGACAAACCTTACAAGGTACATACCTTTAAACGGGAAAGAGAACAAAAAAATTTCATAGAACAGATAGAAGGTAGAACTGAAGACCTCATAGACGAGGTACAAGAAGAAATAGCCAACAAAATGAAGTTTGGCTTTGAGTTTAGCGGACAACTGCACAATGATGACTAAATAATGCTCCTTGCTCCCATCGTCACCGATTAGAGTGTACACTTGTAGTTGTAATTTCAATTTAAGAATGCATCAAAAATCATGACGAGCAGCTGATATTGGAAATGCCGGAAATTTCAAAAAACTCAGAGGGCTTTTCTCTATAGTATTTCGACCTAATGAAAAATTTGGCAGAGTTAAAAATTTGGATAGTCTGAAAGTACGTGTTTTAGGGGATTAAAGTGGTGGGTCGGGGGAGACTCGAA
>NZ_JBFENQ010000145.1:0-4207 GCF_041551015.1 Sulfurovum sp.
ACATAATCTACTTTGATAAGTAATTTATCACTTTTATATACTTCTTCTTCCTTTAATACATACATATTTTAAAGGGAAATATAATGAAATCCAAAATTTTAACTGGTTCGATCATAGCAACTTATGCACTATTGAACACGCTTGCATTTGCTGACGAAGCAACACTTGATCCTATTGTTGTAAGTGCTGATTTTAGGGAAGCGAAATTGTCAAAAACAACTAGTAGTGTTACTGTTATAGGAGAAGAGGAGATCTATGACAAATCAACTCAAGCATTTATCGAGACTTTAGCTTCAACACCAAATGTAAATTTCACGGCAGGTGCATCCAAAGCCAAGTATATTCAGATTAGGGGAATTGGTGAGAGAAGCCAATTTGAAACACCAGTTAACCCATCCGTAGGGTTAATAATGGATGGAATAGACTTCTCAAATACTACATTAGGTGTGGGAACATTTGATATTAAACAGATCGAAGTGCTTAGAGGGCCACAGGGAACTACATTTGGTGCAAATGGTATGGCTGGTGTTGTAACGTTAGAAAGTAATGAACCAACAAAAGAGACAGAAGGTCATATAGAAGCTACTATCGGTAATTATAATACTAAAGCATTTGGTGCAGCTGTAGGTGGTACATTGATTGAAGATACACTTTTGGGTAGATTCTCTATATATAAAAATACGAGTGACGGTTTTATGGAAAACAGTTATTTAAACCGTGAAGATACAAATAATATCGATGAACTTACTGCAAAAGTACAATTACGTTGGCTTGTGTCTGACCGTCATACAGTTGATTTTAACTATGCACACATTGATGTAGACAATGGCTATGATGCATTTACTCTTGATAATTCAAGAGTATCTATTGCTGATGAACCAGGAAAAGATACACAAAAAACTGATGCTTTTGCCATTAAATCAACGAGTGTATATGATAACTATCAAGTTATTACACAGTTGAGTTATTCACAAAGTGATACGGTTTATAATTATGATGAAGATTGGACATATCCAGAGTTTCATCCAGATGCTTGGACAGGTTTTGATGAATATATTAGAGATAAGGAACAAACAGATTTTGACATTAGAGTAGTATCTGATGAATCAGGACGTATTTTTAATAACTCAAGTGATTGGACAATTGGTGCTTACTATAAAGATTATAAAGAAGCATTAACGCGTAATCATTTATGGTATCCACAATACAGTGGAGATTACCATACAAAAAACAAAGCTATCTATGGACAGTTAGATACACATCTAGATGATAAACTGACATTTGTAACAGGTTTAAGAATAGAAGACATTGAGTCTGACTATTCTGACTCAGCTGGTTCAGATATTCCTACAGATGAAACACTCTATGGAGCAAAAGTAGGGTTGAACTATGCTGTAAATGACACTAGATTATACTACTTAACTATTGCAAGAGGATATAAACCGGGTGGTGTTAATGCAAATAACGAAATACCTTATGATGCAAGAGAGTTTGAAACAGAAACACTTTGGAATATTGATCTAGGTATAAATAGTAGTTATCTTGATAATAAACTTTTAAGTCGTATTAACTTCTTCTATGGAAAGAGAAAAGATCAACAGGTAAAAAGTTCATATGTTGAAAACCCTAATGACCCAAATACTAATTTTAATGAATACTTTGCCAACGCTGCAGAAGGAACATATTATGGGTTAGAGGCACAATTAGACTATGATATGTCAGACAATTTATATCTTTATGGTTCTCTTGGATTACTTAAGGCTGAATTTGATGAATATAACGACCCAAATCCAGACGCTGTAGATGTAAATGGTAGAGCACCGGCACAATCACCAGAATATCAATACAATATCGGTCTCAATTACATTCTTACAGATGCATGGATATTTAAAACAAATGTTGAAGGAAGAGGAAGTTACTACTTCTCAAACAGACACAATGAAAAAGCTGACTCAGCAACTATTGCAAATGCAAGCTTCGAGTATATACATAATAGTTTAACTGCTACATTATGGGTTAGAAATATTACTGATGAAGAGACACAAGTAAGAGGATTTGGATCTTTCGGTAATAATCCAGCTAATGGATGGGAAACTGAACTTTATACTCAACTAGGTGCACCAAGAACCTTTGGTTTAACGGTATCATACGATTTTTAATAAGGATTTATAGATGGAAATCTCTGTAGACATTAGTATGTATCCGCTTCAAAGAGAATTTGAAGCGCCTATATTAGATTTTATCGCCGAGCTTGAAAAAGAGCAAAGTGTTGAGGTCGTTCGTAATGAACTCAGCACACAGGTACATGGTGAATATAAGGTGATCATGGCACTCTTGGAAAAAGAGATGTTTTCAGTTTTTACAGAGATTCCGGATTCTATTTTTGTACTAAAACTTGTTGGTAATAATAGACAGGGTATTTATGGGATATAATCTTTTATGATTAAAATACTATACATACTTCTACTCCTTACAAGCATTACACTCGGTAATGAAAAACCCACACTCACCATCTACACCTATGATGCTTTTGCTGTTTCTTGGGGTCCAGGCCCTAAGATAAAAGAAGCTTTTGAAAAAGAGCACAATTGTCATGTTAAGTTTGTAGGGATGTCAAGTTCTATTGGGGCACTGCGTAAGATACAACTTGAAGGTAAAAATACTAAGGCAGATATCTTACTTGGGCTAGATACCAACATAGCAGAAGCTGCAAACAAGACCGGACTTTTTGAAGAACATGAGCTGAATACTTCAAATCTAGACTTACCTATAGCCTATACAGATCAAAATTTTGTACCTTATGATTACAGTTATGTGGCTTTTGTATATGATTCAGATAAATTGAAAAATCCTCCATTGTCATTTGAAGCACTTACCTCTATGCCAGAAAATTTTAAAATCGTCATCCAAGATCCCCGCTCATCTACCCCCGGGCTTAGTTTGCTTTTATGGGTCAAGGAGATATATAAAGAAAAGGCAGGAGAGTATTGGAAAAGACTTTCTCCTCATATCTTGACCATCACTAAAGGTTGGTCCGAGGCTTATGGGTTGTTTTTAAAAGGTGAGGCAGATATGGTCTTGTCTTATACGACTTCACCTGCTTATCACATTATAGATGAAAACAGAACGAATTTTAAAACGGCACATTTTCAAGAGGGACATTATGGACAGATAGAAGTTGCAGCTATACTCAAGTCTTCTAAAAACAAAGATTTAGCGAAGAAGTTTCTGCGTTTTTTACATAGTGAAACATTTGCAGAGATTATCCCCACTGCAAACTGGGCATACCCTGTCATAAAAACAAAACAAGGTTTACCTAAAGCGTTCGAGACACTTACTCAGCCATCCAAAATGATTTTACTTGATGGTAAAACAGTTGAAGTACATAGAAAAGCAATCATCAACGAATGGCTTAAAGCATTGGAAAGATAAAGATGTTACAAGATGTAAAAAGATTGAAACATTCACTGCTACCTGGAGGGTTTGTATCTGTCTTATTGCTAGGATTTGCATTTTTACTTTTTTTTATTCTTTTTATCTCACAAGAGACTGCTACAGTAACACAATTTGATGCCAGAGTATTTTCTCTTCTGAAATTCACACTCTATCAAGCTTTTTTATCTACACTGTTGTCGGTGTTGGTAGGGATCTCTTTAGCATGGAGTCTGGCGCATCAACCACACTTTAAAGGGCGATCCTTACTTGTAGCGTTGTTCTCTTCCTCTTTGGTCTTACCCACACTTATCGTAGTATTTGGACTTATATCTGTACTCGGACGTAATGGATGGCTGAACCAACTGAGCCTGTATCTTTTTGATCATTCATTCGGCTCTTACCTTTATGGCTTAGGTGGTATATTGGTAGCACATGTCTATCTGAATGCTTCATTTGCATCACGATCTTTACTCCATACTTTTGAATCTATTCCTAAAGAGAAATACAAACTTGCAAAAAGTTTGAATTTTAGCACCTTTGAAAGATTCATCTATGTAGAGTGGCCGGCTTTACGTTCTACGCTCTTAAGCATCGCATCGACGATATTCCTTTTATGTTTTACCTCATTTGCCATAGTACTCGTTCTTGGAGGCTCACCGGCATACAATACTTTGGAAGTAGCTATCTATGAAGCGGTAAAACTTGATTTTGACATTGCTTTGGCTTTAAAATTGGCACTGATCCAACTTGCAGTGACTACCTTGCTTGTACT
>NZ_JBFENQ010000146.1:0-4183 GCF_041551015.1 Sulfurovum sp.
AGTGCATCAAGGATATATTTGGCATCTTTTTTTGGAAGTGATTTTAGTTGTCTTTTTATATTTAACTGTTTATACATTCTATCTCTCTTTTCTTTTGAGATATTAAAACGTACTTTTTTAGTTTGAACTTCATCCACAAGTTGACATGTTCCATAGTATTGACTTGCCAAGAGTTTTCCTCCGGCAAGGATATTTCTACTATGAACCGCTTTTTGTTTTCCATCTATTGGAGGAATACGAGACATGGTTGTTGTAGTGATATTTCCAAGTTTAGTGACTTTAATAAAAGATAATCCTTTGTCACCTCTAATGATGTTTCCTTGGGATACGTTATTGTTCCCTTTCATAGTATAGGTAGCATTAGAGTCATTTGCAACAATCGTAAATCTCATAACATCACCACGAAAACTACCTTTGTCTGTTGCATACGTAGTAAATTCACAAGAGTATGTAGTTTGTCTGTTTTCTTTTGCAAGACCAAACACACTCAACAAAACAACCAATAAAATATTCTTCATCCCAAACCTCCAACTAAATCAACAAATAAATAAACCATTATTTTAGCAATCATAATTCTACCATAATCGGTATGTATCTGAAGCTGATATATAAATAATAGATATAAGTCACCCTTTAGGGGGATAGATTTAATATTATTATTGTATTATAATGAAACATAATTAAAAGTAAAGGAGAAAAAAATGAAACAGATTTTACTAGCTAGTATATTTGCCTTATTTCTAAGTGCTTGTGGAGGAGGGGGTGGTAGTAGTTATACACCTCCATCTCTTATTGAAATTAATGAGCAAAATGCTGATGCTGCTGTGGTAACAAGTCTTGAGTCAATGGGTATAAGGGCGATTGGAGATATTATCCTTCCTACAAGTGATTCTTTTGCAGCAAAAAGTACATCCATGGTCACCCAATATGCTAAAACAGTTTCTACTACTTTACCATCATATGCAATAGAAAGTACTGACCCAATTGCCTGTCCATATGATGGTAATTACACAGTATCAGATGATGGCACCACTGTTATATTTTATGAATGTGGGATCGAGGAAAATGTTACAATAGATGGTACAGTAAAAGCGATAGATGATACTACTCTTGAATTCATAGAACTAACTGTAATTGATTTAAATGATGGTATTGAAACCTATTTTAGTTCTGCTATTATTAGTTTTACCTTCGATGGTTTTAGTGTGAGTATCACAGGTTATGCTACAGATGGTGTGAATAGAGTTGACTATGAAAGATATACTGTGACAGCAACTAATATAACAGAAACCGAAGCTAACTATACCTTTAATGGGTACATCAAAACAAATTGTTTAGGTGGATGGATTCAAATAAAAACAATCCAAGCGATACCGATACCAACTAATGATGATTGTCCAACCCAAGGTGAAATATCAGTCATTGGAAATAATTCAGAAGTGAATGTCAAGATTAATCTTGATAAGAGTATAACGATTACTCTTAATGGAGTGTTCTATGATACATATACAGATTGCAATAGTCTTCCTTCAGTGTGTATACCTACATAATTTTAATTTAAAGTGGAGGGTAGCTATTGCTCTCCACTAATATATAATTTAGTAACAACACCTAACAAATAACATTTAACCTTTTATGATACAAAAATTGCCTATCATTTTATCGCATAATACAGAACATATTTACTAGTGGTCACAATACAGGCTTCTCCAAGTCCTTCATGCTTATTTCATACTTCTTTTCTATAATAGTTATGTAATTAGAAATAACTTAGAAAGGATTACTAATATGAGCATAAATACGAATCCAACTACCATACTGACTGAAGAACAAAAAGATACGCTTTTTTTCATTTATGAAGGTGAGAAAGTAGCTAGAGATGTCTATATTACATTAGGTAAGATCCATAAAGATGAAAATACTTTTGTATTGATGCAATTTGCTGAGCAGAGACATATTGATTGTGCAAGGGATCTTTGTGATATCTATGGTGTTGAAACATCACATGTTAATGAAGATACTGTAGGTAAATTTGAATCTCTAGTACTGCAAACGCTTTATGATGCATGTACAGAAAAAGGGAAGAAATCAATCCATGATGCATTAGAAGTTGCTGAATTTATTGAGGCTACCGATATTGAAGACCTTGAACATGCTTCTATAGGTATGCCAAATGATGTCGTGAATGTATATGAAAATATTAAAAAGCGTAATTTAAGACATTTAGGCGCTTTCCAAGCAGCGCTTTCAAGAGCTGCATAAAACTATAAAGTTTTTGTTTTTAAAATATATTGTTGTACAAATTAAAATTTACATTCATCGCGGTTTAATATACAGACGTAACCATCTTTTTCATTTTCAATCTGGATGGTAGTATGTCCGATGTTAAAATGGTGATGAAGGTGTTTTTGTACTTCTTGCAAGAAACAATTGTCTATAAACTCACAATTAGTCACAAGATGTACGGTCAGAGCAGTTTCAGTTGTACTGAGTGCCCAAACATGCAGGTCATGTATGTCAGATACATTTTCCAAACCACTTAGGTAGCTTTGAATATGAGAAACATCTATACCTTGGGGTACTGCATCTATGGAAAGGTCTATAGAATCTTTAAGTAAATGCCATGTACCAAATAAGATGATCACTGCTATACCAAGACTGATAGCTGGGTCAAGCCAGAGCCAACCTGTTAGCATAATAGCTATACCTGCAATCACGACGCCTAAAGAAATGGCGGCATCTGCGGCCATATGCAAGTATGCAGCTCGGATGTTAAGATCATGTTTCTGACCTTTTACAAAAAGTAACGCCGTAGCAGTATTTATGACGACTCCAATAGCAGCAACTACAATGATGATAATTCCATTTACTGGTTGTGGAGAGGAGAGTCGTTCCAATGATTCCCAGGCGATACCACCTAAGGCTACAAAAAGTAAAACAGCAGAGAGAAAAGAAGCCATAATGGTCACTTTACGTAAGCCATAGGTTCTTGTATGGGTAGGATGTTTGGTTGCCAGATAGCTTGCGCCCCAAGCAAGAAGAAGGCTCATGACATCACTCAGGTTATGTCCTGCATCTGCTATAAGTGCCAAAGAATCAGCGAAAAGACCATAAGTTACTTCAATGATCACAAAGATGACATTGAGCGTAATTCCTATAGCAAAGGAACGGTTATAGTTGTTTATTTTATGGTGATGATTATGGCTATGTGACATCAAACTATGCTATTGGAAATATTTTACCATTGACTCACGTCCAAATTTCTGAGCAATCATTCCAGCTGTTCCTCCTCTTTCATTGGCAATAGTAACATCAGCACCTTTATCTATGAGAAAGGCACAAATTTCCGGCATGTCATCCATCACTGCTTCCATAAGCGGAGTCCATCCTACACCATCGACTTTATTGATATCAGCACCTTGTTCCCAAAGATACTCAACCATATCTCTTCTGTCACGTCTGATGGCAATATGAAGCGGTGTCCATCCGTATGTGTTTTGAATGTCAACATCCATACCGTTTTCAAATTCTTTTTTAAATGCCTCTAAGTTATTGTCATAGACAATTTTTTCAAGTCTTATAAAGTCTTCATCTAACATAGCAGTCTCCTAATTATTTGATTATATTATATTGTATCACATAAACTAATAATTATATATGGATTAAGCCACTTAATAGGCTTCATTAAATGTAAAATTATAATTACTATAAAATTACGCTATAATATTATACAATTTAAGCGTACATCGGTCAACGACTTCTATTTACCCTGGCTACAGGGAAAAATACCCTTGGGGTACTACAATAAAATAAAACAACCAACTTAGCCTAAGACCGACCTCATACCATAGATGGTAGGCTCGTTCAATAAGGTATACATTACATGTCATTTACAAACTTGGGGTTATCTGAACCTCTTTTAAAAGCTATCAAAGAGCAGGGCTATGATACTCCTACACCGATACAACAAAAAGCTATTCCTGTTGTTATAGAAGGAAAAGATGTATTAGCTGCAGCACAAACGGGTACTGGTAAAACTGCTGGTTTTACGCTTCCACTTCTTGAGCGACTTGCTCAAACACAACCAAAAATGCAGAAAAAACAGATACGTGCTTTGGTGCTTACACCTACACGTGAACTTGCAGCACAAGTAGCTGAGAGCATAAAGACATATGGTAAACAT
>NZ_JBFENQ010000147.1:0-4147 GCF_041551015.1 Sulfurovum sp.
AGAGCTTCTTGCAGTTGAAGGTAAGCCTCAAGATGTTGGTGGATACTTCCATCCAAATGATGAGTTAGCTGCTAAAGCAATGAGACCATCTGCTACACTTAACAGTATTATTGACGCTATATAAGTAAAATTTACTGAGTACTGCACCCTAGGGTGTAGTACATCTCATCAAAATATAAACATAGATTTAATACTCTCAAAAATATTGAAGGAAATTCAATGAGCCAAAAAATATCAAAAATTTTAATAGCCAATCGCGGTGAAATTGCACTACGTATCATTAGAGCATGTAAAGAACTGGATATTACCAGTGTAGTGATACACTCAAAGGTAGATAGTGAAGGTCCATGGGTAAAAAAAGCAGATAAAAGTGTCTTGCTAGAAGGCCATCCTGTTGAAGTTTACCTTGACTATGAAAATATTATTAAGATCGCCAAAGAGTTAAAATGTACTGCTATCCATCCAGGGTATGGTTTTTTGTCTGAAAGCGCTGATTTCGCTAGGGCCTGTGATAAAAATGGCATTATTTTTATTGGACCAAAAGCAGAACACATTGAACTTTTTGGAGACAAAATTACTTCAAAAAATGCCATGAAGGAAATAGGTGTACCTGTTCTTGAAGGAACAACTATGCCTATAACAGATAAAAAAGAAGCTCAAAAAATTTCTCAAGAGATAGGTTTCCCTGTTATTATTAAAGCAGCATTTGGTGGTGGAGGTCGTGGAATGCGTGTAGTGCATGAGGCAAAACAGTTCGATTCACTCTTTGATGCCGCGACCAATGAGGCAAAAAAATATTTCGGAAACGGTGATATGTTTATAGAAAAATTTGTAAGCAATCCCAGACATATAGAAATACAAGTTATTGCAGATAAATTTGGAAACGTTGTGCACTTAGGAGAAAGAGACTGTTCCATTCAAAGACGTCACCAAAAAGTCATAGAAATTGCACCCTCTCCAAGTCTCAATAATGATGTACGAAAAGAGCTTTATCGTATTGCGATAAGAGCGATGAATCGTTTAGGATATGAAAATGTAGGGACGATTGAATTTTTACTCGATGAACAAGATAATATCTACTTTATAGAGATGAATACACGTCTTCAGGTTGAACACCCGGTTACAGAGATCATAACGGGTGTTGACATCGTACAACGTATGATACAAATTGCAGAAGGGGATAAACTTCATTTTTTACAAGAAGAGATATCTTTTAGAGGGTATGCAATTGAGTTTAGGATCAATGCAGAGGACCCGCTAAATAATTTTATGCCATCATTTGGAACGATTGGGGAGTACTTAACCCCTGGTGGGCCAGGTGTAAGGTTGGATACAAGTGTATATGGAGGATACTCCATGCCGCCAAATTATGATTCTATGATAGGCAAACTTATTGTATGGGCTTTAGACTGGGAAGGTGTAGTTAAAAAAGCAAAAAGAGCTTTAGATGAATACTACATTGAAGGGCTTACCACCAACATACCTTTACACAAAGAAGTCGTTTGTGATGAGAGTTTTCAAAAAGGTATATTTGATACAGGATTTTTAGACACACGTGTAGAACATTTTGCCCTGATCAATACTATCGCACCAACCAAAGATAAACGTATCAGTTCTTTTATCTCAAAATTGATGCAGAAAGGATTAACATCGGAAAAAGGTGATTTTATTTAATTACGTTTTTTTACAAATTTATGCCTGATTTAACTCGGCGATCGACACCCATAAAGTAATCTATTGGAATTTTGTTTTATTCTGATACAATCATAAAGAATGAGGGTTGTTGATCTCAAGTTATCATTGTAATGTAGCTTAGAAATACTAGAAATCTTTTTATATGTTAGCTTTCGTTTTAGAAGAGGACATTAGTTTTACCGTGTGAAAATTTAGAAAGGGTTTTTATGAAATTGAATGATATTATTATTAATTATGTAAAAAAAATTATTCAAGAAGATCGAAAAAATATTGTTCATCTGTTTTATTATTCTATTATTGAAGCAATTCTTGTTTTATCTATTCCTCTTGCCTCTGCAATTGTGATAAACAGTGTACTGGCACATGCATCACTTTCTATAGCGATTTTGGGATCAATTGTCCTTGTTTTATTTGTATTTATAACCATTTTACAACTCATTCAAGAGTATATTGTTGAAAAATTTCAACAGAAAGTTTTTCTTAAAACAGGTATAGAGATTGCAACAAAAGCAATCAATTTAAACCATGAAGATAAAGCCGAGAAAAAGCAACATGGAAAATTAATGAACTATTTTTTTGATATTACCTCAATTCAAAAGTTTTTCCCTATTCTTTTACTTGATGGTGTAGGACTTATTGTTAAAATTTCAGTAAGTCTGCTTTTACTGTTTGCATTTGATCCGATTTTGTTTGCAGCAGGCGCTATCTTTTTTTCTACTTATATTGTTGTGTTGTTTTATCTTGGAAAGAATGCAGCACAACATGCATTAAATCGTTCGGATGCAAAACACAGTACAATCTATTTTTTGCAGCATATCAATGAAGAAGAGGGTAGCAAAAATGAAGTTCTATCAAACTTTGATACATTTTTAAGTACGTACGCACAGGCTAGGCATAAATTATTTAATATTATTATCAGACAATTAGGATTTACTTTTTTTGCCGAAGGATTTATTTTCAGTATGTTTTTGATCATAGGAGGTCATCTTGTGATTAATGGCAGTCTGCCTTTGGGAGAATTTGTTGCAGCTGAAATTATTGTTACCTCTATTACGTATGCATTAAAAGGATTTGCAAAAAAGCTTGATTATATTTATGATACGATTGAAGGACTTTATAAAGTTAACAAGTTATCAGTAGGATTGGATGATAAGCCACATGGATAGATTTGAGTTTAATTCTTTACAGTTTGTTGAAACAAATCCTGTTGTAAATCGTATTTGGAGTGTTAGTTTGATTATTATCCTATTTTTCATAGTGATTCTTTTTTTACCCTGGAGACAAACAATTGATGGTGAAGGTATATTGATTGCACATGATCCTATAGAAAGAGTACAACCTATCTCTGCACCTATAGACGGTTTTATTGATACATTCTATGTTTCAGAAAATGAACATGTTCAAAAGGGAATGAAACTTTTTGATATGATTGATCCTGATAAAGATTATAAAACACGTGTGTATAAAATGAAAGAAGATTTTGAACAACAGGCTCAAAATATAGA
Organism: Sulfurovum sp.; assembly: GCF_041551015.1. Classification (GTDB taxonomy): domain Bacteria; phylum Campylobacterota; class Campylobacteria; order Campylobacterales; family Sulfurovaceae; genus Sulfurovum. The sequence continues at coordinate 3,201 of NZ_JBFENQ010000147.1, forward strand.
AGATGAACTAATTAGTCTAAAGAAAAATAAAGTCAGTCTTGTTACCCAAAAAAAAATACGAATAGAATTATTTAATAAACGTTATAGACAGGCAGAAGAGGAGTTAAAAAGTCTTCAGCTTAAATATAAAGCAGAAAAGAAGAACTATGAAGTTGCATTAAAACAATTTACAAGAATAAAGCAGCTATATAGTCAAAAAATAGAATCAAAACAGAATTATGAAAATGCTGAAAATCGTTATATCAATGCTAATACACAATTTAATAAAATAGAAATAGATATAGGGGTACAGAAGCGTAATCTAACAATCATCGAACAGGAAGAGAATCAATTTATAGAAGAGATTGAAAATCAGATAAGAACACTTGAAAACAGTATGTTGTCAGCGGAAACACGTTTAAATATCTTGAAAAGGGATTATGAAAAACATCTCACAGAAATTGCCAGATATGAAACATCATCGGTTGTTTCAAAAAAAGATGGTTATGTCATGCGAATCTTGGAAAATGATAAGAGTACTTATATAAAAAAAGGTCAACCTATTATGCGTTTTTCACCTGATGTCAATGTGGGCTCGATTTTACTAAGGGTATCAGACTTCAATATGCCGCTTGTTAAAGAGGGCCTCTCTGTAAGAATTAGATTCCATGGATGGCCTGTGTTACATATAGCAGGATGGCCAGGAATACGGTTTGGTACCTTTGGAGGAATCATTAAAAAAGTTGATCCTGTTTTACATGAGCAAGGATTTTACTATGCCTATGTGGTTGAAGATCCAAAAGAGCCCTGGCCTTCTCATGAAGAGCTGAGAATGGGAACAAATGCAACTGCGTGGATTGCCTTGTCAACTGTGCCTATCTGGTATGAACTTTGGCGTTTGATGAATGCCTTTCCTCCAAAAATGGTTACTCCGGAGAAAAAATAATGAAGAAAACAGTTCTAAGATA
>NZ_JBFENQ010000148.1:0-4121 GCF_041551015.1 Sulfurovum sp.
ATGTAGGTATTATGTACTTTGCTTTTCAATTTCTTTTTGATATTTTCTAAAAGCTCTAATATTTTCTAAGTGTTCGTCATAAGTTGCTGTGAAGTTATGTGTACCTGTTTCATTTAGCATGAAAAAAATATAGTCACTCTCAGCCGGCTTCACAGCAGCTTTTAGTGCTTCTAAAGTTACTGTACTTAGAGGGTGAGGAGGTAAGCCTTTGTGTTTATATGTATTATAGGCACTTTCCTCATTTTTAATACGTTCAGGTGTCACGATTGTATGGGCATATGGTCCATAGTTAAGTGTACTGTCCATCTGTAGTCTCATGTTTTTTTCCAGTCGGTTATATATCACAGAAGAGATCAGTGGCATTTCATGGATAGAATTACTCTCTTTTTGTATGATGGACGCGATAATATGAATAATTTTAAGTTCCATGACGTCGGGTATTTCATTAAAATACTCTTTTGTAAACTTCACTAATTTTCGTTTGGAATCTAAGAAAATATATTGCATTGTTGCATTTTCATCTGCCTTACGTGCTATTGTGTAACGCTGAGCTAAGATATCTGCTTCTTCAAAATGTGCAAGCATCTTGTAGATATTCAAAAGTTTTTCTTGATCCAGCTTCATATCATTGGCAAGACGTGCAGTCAGCTCATTTTTTGTTTCTCCTGCATAGACCACGATATCCATAAGTTCATTTGTTTTTTGTTTATAGAGATGCTGAAAAAATAAAAAACGTCCATGTTCACTAGGTTCAACACTATACCACCCTTCACTAGGAGTTTTTCTAAGCCTTAACATAAGCTTGTCCATCCACGTGACCTCATATCCATTTGATTTGAGTGTTTTGACAACTTGGTCAATGTTTGAAGAAGGAATATAGAACGTTTTAGTCCCTTCATTTACAGGAATAAAATTATAGATTAAGGGAATCAATAATAGTAACATGAAGATTTCAAAGTAAAGAACAAAATGTCTGTATTTATCTGAAAGTATCTTTTTCATAAATGCCCATAATTTCATAGTTTATTTTAAGTGTTTATTATATCTAAGTTGTATAACTTGGTCTATTTATGTGTCAAATTGTCATATAAATGAAGTTTTATACTATAATAATAGAGATAAGAAATATATAAGAGGAGTAATATCCATGATACCATTTAATCATTTGGGTTGGATATTTAAATACATAGGACCATTAATATATCCTCATTCAATACGAGAGGCTCTTTGTAGCTTCTTGATACCCGTTTCAAAATCTGCATCTGTATTGGATCTTGGTGCAGGAACAGGTATTATGAGTGAATTTGCCTATGCATGTAGAGAGGATCTTCAATTTACAGCAGTTGATCCTGCTGAGGGGATGCTAAAATTTTCTGCTGAGTATATACAGACACATAAAGCTAATGCGGAGGCACTCCCTTTTGATGCGATCAGCTTTGAAGCAATACTTATAGGAGAAGCGCTTCATCATTTTAATGATGTGGATAAATCTATACAAGAGATGGTACGTGTACTTCAAAAAGAAGGAAGACTTTTTATCTATGATTTTGACTCTAGTACATTTATAGGTAAATGTCTTTGCATAGCAGAAAAAATATTAGGTGAACCCGGAAACTTCTTCCCACCTGAAGTGTTAAAACAAAAACTTGAAAGTCATGGATTTTCAGTACACATCACCCACTTTGGGTATCGTTATACGATTGCTGCACAATTGGAGCCATAAATAAAAGCAGAGATTTTTACAAATTTTTTGCTAAAAAAGCATTGAGTTGATTTGCAAAGGCATGGGCATCTTTTGAACCAAAAGCTTTTGGGCCTCCTGTCATCTCTCCACTCTCTCTAATGCTCTCCATCAGATTTCTCATAGCGAGGTATTGTTTGATGTTATCTACACTGTAGAGTTCTCCTCTGTGGTCAATGGCATGGGCATCTTTACATATGATTCTATCTGCCAAAGGGATGTCAGCAGTGATGACCAGGTCACCTATATTACATAACTCTACGATATGATGATCAGCTTCATCTGCACCCTGATCTACGATGATGTACTCTATATGTTGTGATTTACCTATGTTTATCTTTTTATTGGCTATGACTTTAGTGGATAGTGCCAGACGTTCTATACTTCGTAAGATAATGGGTTTAAGAAGATTTGGAAAAGCATCTCCATCGATGAAGAGAGTCATACTATCTCTTTTACTCTACCTACTTCACCCGTATTTAAACGTACTTTGATACCGTGGGGATGGGTAGGGGAGTTGGTGAGGATCTTCTGGACTTTTCCATAGGTGAGCCTTCCTGAGGCTTGGTCTTCTTTCAGTACCACTCCAACATCTAGACCGTACTTGATATCTGCTCTTTTTTGCCCACTTCTCATTTTTTAACCCTTCGGTTCGTAGTTTAATACTTTTTTGACCGTCTCAACTGAACAAAAGAAAAGTGCATCAAAAACAGGGTTTAATTTTGTTTTACTCTCATTGACTGTATCAAAAGGCTGGAAGAAAAAACCTGGTCCATCTTCTTTATTGGCTGGTTTTACATGAAAAACGATAGGTTTTAATGTACGTACAACATTGAGTATCTTTTTATAGTTTTTCTCATCAGGTTTTGGTAGAAAATTGTCTTGTTTACTCTCATTCATTCGAGCTTTAAGCAAGAGTTGGAGTTTGTCATTAAAGATAACTTTATTCCACTTGATCGTACCAAGTTCTATGTCAAATTGACTATTTCCTGCGGTTAGTGGATGAGGCTTAGTCTCACGTATGGCTTCCAATAGTTGAAGAAAAAAGTTCTTTCCTCCAAAGTTATTTGCACACTGTAAAAGTTTTTCATGATGAAGCTTTTTGTCTTCATCTGTTAAAGTATTGAAGTCGCACATAGCACTTCCTTATATTTTTTTGCAATTATACCCAATTTACAGCTAGTATGTATTTTAGTTTGTATGGTTATAATCTCTTTATGTTAAATGAAAAACGTATAGCTCGTATTGATAATTTATTGAGTAAAAAACAACCTGATCTGCAAGTGATGCTGGACAATGTTCATAGTTCACAAAACGTTTCTGCCATTATTCGTTCGGCTGATGCTGTAGGTGTACTAGACATTTATTATAGTACGAAAGAGAATGAAAGTCTTCGTATACATAAAACCATCACACAGGGAGCACATAGATGGACGCATCGTTACAGGATGCATGACGATCACAAAGTGGCATTTTTAAAACAAAAAAAGGAGCAGGGGTTTCAAGTGGTGGTGACACATCTTGAAGAATGTGCAGTTTCTTTTAGAGAGGTTGACTACACGAAACCGACATTGCTTGTGATGGGAAATGAGAAAGATGGTGTTTCTGCTGAAATAGTAGAGTTGGCAGATGAAGTGATCATCATCCCGATGCAGGGTATGGTACAAAGCCTTAATGTCTCGGTGGCCACAGGTCTGATACTTTATGAAGCACAAAGACAACTTGAGGATGCTGGTAGGTATAATGAACCTCTGTTAAGTAACGAAAAAACTGAAGAGATAAAGGCTGCATGGATATATAGAGATACCATCGCACGAAAGAGTAAAGGTGAGATTCCTTTAGAATTTAAAGAAGAGATTATAGCTTTCTAGTCTACACGATATCTACACTTTTATATTCTATGATACAAAAAATGAAAGGAAAAATTATGTTAAACAAAACAAAATATTTAGGTTTGGCTGTTGCAGCATCTTCAGCATTGTTTTTTTCGGGATGTGCTCCAGTACAGTCTGGATATTATGATTCAAGATACTATGATCCAGTTCCATACTCTAGTGTAAGGATATCACTATCAAGTTATAGTTATCCATATTATTATGGTGTACCGTATTATTACTATAGTGGAATCTATTATTATGGTGGATATTACAAAGATGGATATTATTATTATGGAAATCGAAAATTCCGTCATGGTCACTATTTCCACAAAGGGTATCGTTACTATAATAAACGCCGTTATCGTGCAGTAGATGGTAACTATGGATATTATAGAAGCAGAGATGCTTACCAAAGGTCAAGTCACTATAGAAACCGTGATCGTAACCGTGACTATAATAGAGAGTATGCAAATACAAGAACAAATGTTAGAGATAATACACGA
>NZ_JBFENQ010000149.1:0-4098 GCF_041551015.1 Sulfurovum sp.
AAGGTGCACTTCTATCAAAGTGATTAAATAGATCTTCTATTCTATCAGCAGTTATATCAATGAGTATATCACCGTTAGTATTACGTTCATACCGACTGAGAATATCTTTCTTCATTATCAATCCCATTACTCTAAGTATTTATGATTAGATATTATATACAGAACGGACTGAAAAAATGAGTAGAGTAGGGGGGGAGCATAAAAGACACTTTCCTTTCCTCTCTATTCTTCTATTACTACACTTCCGAATTATAACATTTTTAGTATCTACAACTATAAAACTATACATATAAAGCTTGGTATAAACAAGGTGTTTCTTCACGAAATAAAATAAAATAGTTAATGTTTCAAGTAAACATATTAATTAATATAATTTGTATCAATTTGTAGTAACTTTCTTAATTAGTTAATTTTACTAAAAAATATATCAGGATACAAATAACGCATAAGTTCCTATATAACGACTAATAAGACCCATATTGCAATGTTACTACGACAAGCTTGACATTTGTAGTAACATTTATGTATAATATATTTATAAGGTTTAGATTTTCCAATTACTGGAATCTCTCAATAAGAAAAAGTTTAATAAAAATCGGAGGGTAAGATGCCAATCAGAACGATCACTGACAAGCAGTACAAAGGTGTCAGTGAACTCTATCGTAAATCTGATGGTCAGGTTACAGGTTACTACGTTACCTATAGAGATATTGATGGCAAACCGATTAAAAAAAGAGTAGATGCAGAAACTAGAGATGAGGCACTACTTAAACTGATGGAAATTAAACAAGAAGTCGACTTAGACAAAAAAGGAAAGAATATGAGTGCAACTCTTCCTCAGCCAGCCAAAAAAATTCTGGCTAATGTACATGAAAAAAAGCAACCTTCTGTTTCTGTATTAAAAAAAACAATGCAAGATCACCAGACGGTAATCTCTGCATATAATGGGATAGCAATAGTTTCACTGATCGATATCGTTGCATTTGACGATATCAATATCCTCTATGGTTATGAAATAGGTACAAGGATAGTAACTGAAATGCAAACTATAATAGAAGATACATTGTTGAAAATGGATGCTAACGGCGTATTTAGTAAACACAGTGTCGAACTGTTCTCTTATGAAATGTATCATGTGTATGCAGATAAACTCTGTTTATTCATAAAAAATGATTTTAGTCATCGTCTGCTTGATCTTATCGTTAAACAGTTATCATCAAAAATCTCAAATCACAAGTTCTTTATCTCTGATGAGAGTCACATTCATATCAATACGACTTTTGGTGCAACTAAAGCAGAAGGGTCAATGAGTTTACTCTATGCAGAAAAAGCACTACAGGAAGCGAAAAAGTCTCATAGTAATTATATTTTTTATGACACTTATTCTATCAATAAGAATGAACATATTTTAAATAAAGTCTATGAGACACTACTTGATAATATTAAACATGAGACGGTAACTCCATATTTTCAAGGGATCTTTGATGTCGAGGATAGCACTGTCCCATACAAATTTGAAAGTCTTATGAGACTTATGGATAGTGAAGGACGTGTACTCTCACCAGCAGCATTTATGGAAAAATCAAAAGAGTATCGTCTCTATACACAGTTAATGTCTCAGATGATAAAAAAAGTCTTTGATGTGATGGACCAGCATGAAGTTGCTATGACTTTGAATCTCTCATATATTGATATCAACAATAGTGAACTCTGTAATACATTGATGCGTCAGATAAAACAAATGAAGGTTGGCAGTCGTTTAACCGTTGAAATAGTAGAGAGTGAACAGATTGAAGATCTAGAACATGTGAATGAATTTATATTTGCCCTTAAAAAACTTGGTGTACGTATCGCTATAGATGACTTTGGAAGCGGTTTTTCAAACTTTGATAACATTGTGAATCTTGATATCGATTATGTCAAGCTTGATGGTTCGTTAGTATCGAAAATACATGATAACAAATACAGAATCATTTTAGAGAATATGGTGAATATCTGTCATGATCTCGGGATCAAGACTATTGCCGAATATATTAGTGATGAGAGTATTATGAGTTTAGCAAAAAGTATCGGTGTTGACTACTTACAGGGACATCATCTACATAAACCATCACATTGGAATAGTGTTACGGAAACATTTGGATTTGAAGGAGCTAGAAGTGCATAACGATCAAGACAAACTTGTAACTGTTGCAGAGCTAAATAAGCTTAAGTCTGAAATGATTTTATTGTGCAATCAACTTTATTCAGATGATATCTCACAGAGTAAAAATCGATTGTGGCTATTTAAAAATAAACTGAATAATAATGAAACATTTAATGATTTTGGATTTTTGGTAAGCATTAAAATCTCAGAGTATGCATCCATTGTAAAAGAATATGATTCAAATGTGGGGAATAAACTCTTAAAGTTAGTCAGTGATTATATGATACGTTATATGAAAGATAATCATATTAATTTTGAGATTGTTCGTTATATGGAAGATAACTTTTTAATCTTCATACATGGTATTAATGAAGAGGAAGTAGAACAGACGATACTGAATATGCAAAGAAGTATGGAAAATTATAAGTTCAAACATCGCAGAAAGATGTTTAATCTGAGCTTCTCTTCAGCTGTGATGCAATATATAGAAAACGAATCGTTCTCTTCGGTACTTGATCAGTTGGATGAAAAACTGTTTGAGAACATCATGTAATCGTCATTTGACGATTACAATAAACCTAACAACGCTACGAACAATACCGGTGGGGTGATTACAAGACCCACTTTCATATATTCTCCCCAACCTATCTTTACACCTTTTTGTGCAAGTACATGTAGCCATAGTAGGGTAGCAAGTGAACCGATAGGTGTCATTTTAGGCCCTAGGTTAGAACCTAGTATATTTGCGTAGGCTAAGGCATTATGTCCCGCTTCATCGATTGCTATATCCATGATCATAATGGTAGGCATGTTGTTCATGATGGAACTGAGTCCTGCTGCGAGGAACCCTGTACCTATGACAGCAGTAGCATGACCCATTTCTTGCATATCGTTGATGATAACAGCTAGGTAAGAGGTCAATCCAGCATTTTTAAGTCCGTATACGACCACATAAAGTCCTATGGAGAACCAAACAACCTGCCATGGTGCAGACCTAATAGTTTTCAATGGTTGAACTGCTTTATGATAATTTGCAATGGCTAAAAAGACCAATGCACCACCTAATGCAAAAAGAGAGACAGGTAGGTCAAAATAGTCACCTATGAAGTACCCCATCATTAAAAGCGCCAAGAACCACCAGCTGAGTTTGAACATCGTTTGGTTTTTGATGACAGACTCTGGTGTGGCCAAGTTCTGAATATCTAACTGTTTAGGTATATCTTTTCTAAAATAGATCCAAAGTACTACAAGAGATGCGATGATAGCCAGTAGGTTAGGTAAGAACATTGTCTTAGCATATTCCCAAAAACCTATATCAAAATAACCTGCAGTGACGATGTTTGTAAGGTTTGAGATCACAAGTGGGTTGGAAGCACTGTCGCCTATGAATCCACCTGCCATGAGAAATGCAAATATAGCCAGGGGTTTCATATTTAAGTGTTTCATCTTTGCCAAAAGAATAGGTGTAAGGATAAGTGCTGCCCCATCATTAGCAAAGAAAGCTGCAACCAATGCACCTAATAACAGTATGTAGACAAAAAGTAAGTTTCCGTTACCACCACTGAGTCTTGCCATTTTGAGCGCTGCCCACTCGAAGAAACCTATCTGATCAAGTACAAGTGAAAGAATAATAATGCCTATGAAAGCCAATGTCGCATCCCAAACAATCTCTGTTACCGTAATGACATCGTCAAAACTCACTACACCAAGGATCAAAGCAGCAATAGCCCCAATGATAGCAGTAGTACCTATCTGCAAACCTTTTGGCTGCCAGATAACAAAGATGAGGGTAATGATGAAAAGGGTAGAGGCTAACAGCATGGGTCGTTCAGTACTTTTGATTTAGCAAGGGCTGCTTCGATCTCTTCTTTACTGACATCACCTGAAAGATCAAGTGCGACATCACCATCTTTCCCACTGACTTGCATGTTGGTGATCTTCTTTTTTGTGTC
>NZ_JBFENQ010000150.1:0-4022 GCF_041551015.1 Sulfurovum sp.
ATGTAGGGTAGTGCAGACATAAAATCTTCATAAGAGACTGAAGGTTCAAGTAGGTATGCTAGGAGTGCTATAAAAGGCAATCCCACCACAGTTCTAAATCCTAATATAGTCTCCGCTGAGCAGTAGACTCTTGCACGTTTTTGATACAGGTTCACTATGGGAGCTGCAGCAGCAGAAATGAGGATGAGCCAGTCCCCTTTGTTAAATGCAAAATCTTCAGGAAATAAGATAATCAATGCACCCACACCCATGATGACAGCACCACTCAAATGAATGGTTTCCATCTTTTCTTTACCAAAGACATTAAAATAAAGGTAAGAAAAAAGTACTTGTAAAAAGACTATGACAGCCATATTTCCTGCTGTAGTGTACCTCATACCTATGAAAATGAATGTAAAAATGAAGGTTATCCAAAAGGTAGTAAGGAGTAAGTCTTTGTATGCAGCTTTGTTCTTTAGCTCTACAAAACGTTTCTGTTTGTACATAATGGCTATATAGAAAAACAGAGCGATGATAAGGCTATACATATAAGTATGTAAAGCCCCTACATAAGACATAGCAACAATAGAAAGTATGGGAAACCATGACTCAAGAACTGTGAGTCCAAGCATCAGTAGTTCTCCTTCTCGTTCTTTCGTCATGGATGTGTTTCCTATTTTTAATGTATTGTAGCCAAAATCCACTACACAGGAGTGCAAAAGAAACTGAAACAAGCTGTCTATGTCAATATGACCGATAAAGAGTCAAAAATACACCTATGTTTTAATTGTTTTAGAAATATGAGCTCCTTTGCTAAGTAGTTGTGCAATTTAGCTATAATTTTTCAAATTAGTATGAAGGATATATGATGATGGATGAATCATTAAATGTTTTAGGAGAACCCTTAGAGCCTTGTAGTTTAAAACCTCTCACGGGTTTTCATAGAGATGGACATTGTAATACAGGTGATCATAACCCTGCTGTACATGCAGTATGTATCTATGCCACTGAAGAATTTTTAGAGTATTCCAAAAAGGTAGGGAATGATCTTTCCACACCTATGCCGGAGTATAATTTTGCCGGTGTACAACCTGGTCAAAGTTGGTGTCTTGGTGGACATAGTTTCGTCAAAGCCCATATGGATGGTATGGCACCACATATTTTTATTCATTCTACACATAAAAAAATGCTTGAACTGATCGATTTGGAGACATTGAAACAATATGCTATAGATTTATAAGGAAATAAACGTATCTCGTAGCCTCCTTCTCTATGTGAGAAGAATGACTTTCTGTTTAATAATAAGAGAAGAAAGCATACGAGCTTTAAAAGTGACAGTTACATAGTTCGAACACAGAGTAGGGAGACTAAATTATAGTCCCCTTTAAGGAAGTGTTGCTAGAAATGATTTCGTAGTCCTCTGTGTACAAAACGTGATAAGTACGTTAGTCTATGTGTATCACTTGGATTTTCAGATTTCTACTTAGTCGTCGCATCTCTGCGATGCTTCCGTAACTCTTACCAAGTATGAGACATGATGACCCATTACTCATCTCCTAAACTCTAGGAGTATTGCCACTAATTTATACTAACAAATTTGTGTGCAATATGTGTGTAGTTAATGGACCTACATGATGAATAAGTCAAGTTCATCTTTATACCTCTTTCTTTTCATTCGGTGGTAACGGAACAAAATACCCTATGAGTAAAAGTAATGTTCCTACTACAATAAATGATATGATCCTCTCTATGGTTCCTGAACTTGAAAGTTCTACAAAAAAGAGTTTAAGTACTACCAGTATGAGAAGTCCAAATCCTGCTAGCCATAGAGGACGGTTTTGATATCGTTTAGACAATAGCATTAAGACAATGGCTATCATACTCCATAGTATAGAAAGACCTGCCTGGAAATACATATGATCCCATAGGGCATTAAACCTATAGTTAATTTCTCTAAACATATGTACTGCACGTGCAAAAACGACAGATGCAAAAATGGTACTCAGTACAGCCAGTATGCCATAAAGTGAAACTTTGACATTTTGTGTAAAAGAGACTTTGTTTTTGACTATCCAGTAAAATACTACACCCAACACTAAACTTTGCAGCATATCTAGAGGGTTGAACAGAGGTATATACGATAAGCTGGTATGGGGAGGAACAGAAAATGTTTGAAGTTCCCAAACTATAAGCATTCCGATGAGCCCACCTACACCTATATGCTGATATGTGTTTCTATATGGTTCTATCCAATTTATGTATCGTTTTGGAAAGAGTAAGAAAATAGAAAGTATCAAGGGTGTTAAAGCTATAGATATCATGATGAAACTTTTGTCCATATTTAAAAGATCAGCATGGTAATGTAATTCCAATGTAAGTATCATAGTGATGAACCAGAGTGCAAGTATGTGTATCTGTTTTGTGAACTTCCATACTGTATCGTACTGGTGAAGCAGTAGATAGTTTACAAATACCAAGAGACCCAAAGCGATAGCACCAAACCCTTCAAAAGGGTGCATCAGGTAAGAACCATTTGTCATATTTAAGAAAAAAAACAGTATGCCTAAGAGCAGATATCCTTGAATTGTGGATATAAGCAGTTTCCATTGTACGAATTTTGTTGTTGTAAAAAGGATCAATGTCCCTAAAACCAAAGAGAGTATCATCGCATTTAGATGGTTGATCTCTATATAGGTCATCAGTTTCATTGGAGTACTTATAAACCATAACACGATAGCCAAGCCAACTAAGATTTTAGACAAATACGTATCTAGATTAGAGAGTTGATCTTTGTATCGGTCTAGCAAATATGCAGAGATAAGTGATGCAACAATGACGATAACGTAGCCTAGATACTCAGCCAAACTCATACGATACTCATATACACTGTTTGGATAAATGAAAATGGAAGCGAGTAAAAGAAGCTCTCCAAAGTATCGAGTGTAGGCTTTTTTCTGTTTTAGGGCTATCCAGATAATCCCGGCACTCTCTAGTGACCATAAAGCAGCTGATACATCTGCATCAAATATATATGGTATGGTAATGGTATAAAATACAACACCCAAAGTCAAGAAAGATTGGGCTAAGAGATGGGTTCTCTCTTTGTTTTTAAGAAGCCAAAAAAGCACTAGGTAGAGTGTACCTAAAGCCACAGCAGAGTAGGCCTCACCATAGGTAAACTCTTTTACCAAGTTGATCTGAAGAGGAAATGCTATGATCGGTAAACCAAATACCAAAGTACCATCGACCAAATTCTTTGGTTTATATGGGTGTTTGATGGTAAAGAGTATAGAGATTGTCAAATACATTAAAAAGTAGAGTATGAGAAACGGCTCTGTGGTCTCAAACATATTTGAACGGTACTTTAGTACTCCCCAAGCAGTTGCAATGACAAAGGTAAAAAGAAATCCTACCACATTCAGTATACGCCAAGAACGGTACCAAGCTACAACAAAGATGCCAATATTCAGTAATGCATAGTAGCTAAATAGCATAATATGTGAACCATCTCCACTGGATGTTAATATTGGCACCAAAAAGCCACCTGCGGTCGCAAACAAAGCCAAAGGCAAAGAATCTTCGATGACTGCTAAAACAGAACCTATGATGACCACTAAAAGCATCAAGCTAAAAGCAATGTCCAGTGTAAGAAGTGCATAAAATTTTGATGCAGCGTAAATGACTAAGTAGAACATAGCAACGCCAAGACCTTGCAGTATCTGTCCATACGCTCCTTCTCTATCTCTTAGTCTCCATCCAACTATTATAAGTATCACCGCAACAATGGCAATAGCTATAAGTCTCATCTTCATACTGATGATACTGTGATCAGCCGCATATTTCACTAAAAATGCCAGTCCAAAAAAGAGTATCACCCCACCTATACGAACAAGTAAATTACCTCCTGTGAAGTAGTTCATAATGAACGATACTAGTTTTGATGGTTCACTTGAGATGGGTTCCTGATATTCTTGTTTAAATGTTTTCATATTATTGACAGGTTTTTCAACTTTTAGTGCCACAGTTTGATTTTCTGTTTCAGG
>NZ_JBFENQ010000151.1:0-3997 GCF_041551015.1 Sulfurovum sp.
CGGTTTAAGCTTAAGAAGTTCATCTATACCCTCTGCAACATCATCAGGATGTTTACCAAAGATCTTTTCAGTCAATTCTTTATTGGCAAAGATATTCATCAGTACAGGCATATCATACTCTATGCCTTTAGCTTTGTTAATGGGGTTTGTAAAAAGGATAGGACGTGAGTCATCTGTCTTGACTTCTACATAGGCTACATGTGGGATTTCAAGTTCCACGTCAAGGGGTTCATCTATGATCTTTAAATTACCATTATCTTTAAGCCATTGTACTACGTCTTGCATTTTTTATCCTCTTTTTTTCTAAAATATTATATCTATAAAGTAATTTACACTAGATGATTATGGTATGATAATAAAAAGTATCAAAGGTCACTTCACCTATGTCAACTATTATAAAATATATTATTTTTATTATCATTTTTATGTCCCTCATACTTTTTTACCTTCTCTACACACCTTTGGGCAATCAGCAAATCTATAGTTCTATGAGTTATATACTTACCAAGAAAGCAGGCTTAGACGTTGATGTTGAATCTCTAAACATAAAACGGTATCCTTACCTTGAAGCAGATATACTCCTTGAGGACAAATACAACCTCAAACTTAAAGGCTTCCTCGAAAACAATCAGCTTGATATGAACTACACACTCACAAGTAACTGTATTCAGAGTACTATCTGTGCCATAGATGATGAGATTAATATTCAGGGGCATATAAGCGGTCCCATAGGTAATGTTCACGTTACAGGTGAAGGGAAAGCCCTCGATGGCAATGTAAGCTATAGTTTGCTGAAACAAAGTGATATATTTAAAGATGTAAACTTTGTGATAAATGATATGAATTCAAGTAAACTTTTTACACTTCTTGGCCAAAATACTATTTTTAAAGGTAAGTCCAATGCCCATATACTTTTTGATCATATAGGAGAAAAAAGTAAAAAAGGAAAGATAGTTTATGATGTCAAAGATAAAAACTTCTCTGGATTACTGGTAGATCTACATACTCAAATAGATATAGATAATACAAACCATACCTTTATCATAGATATCACTGCACCGGAATTAACACTTCATCTTACTAAAGGACGTTATGATCAAGAGAAAAACTACGCTCATGCTTTTTACGCTCTGGATATTAAAGAATTAAGCCATTTAGAAAAGTTGTTAGGCTACAAATATGTAGGTCCATTTTATGCTTTTGGTGAAATAGAGTATAACAACTATATCATCGTAAAGGGTCTCTCAAAAAGCTTTGGTGGCATGATTGACTTTCTTTATGAAAAAGAGACACTCAAAGCCGATTTGATTGATGTTCCTTTCCAAAATATCATGGAACGAATCTCTTATGCTCCTCTACTCGATACCAAGACAACCGGACAGATACAATATAACTTTCTTACGGAGAGCATCAGTGCACAGACCAAACTTAAAAATGTAAAGTTTTTACCTTCAGAACTTGTCAATACACTCTCTGAGAAAACCGGTATCAATATACAGCAGGAAGTTTTTGATGACAGTAGTGTGAATCTCACATATAAAGACGATATGTTATCTGGTGATATACGCTTGGCAAACTCAAAAAATCATTTGTTATTAAGCCATACAAAGATAAATCTTACAAAGAAATCCATAGAAGGGCATATTGACCTGAAGATACCAAAATATCAACTTGCGGGTAAAACCTATATGATGATGCTCGATGATGCTACACCTATGCAAAATGCTTTTCAAGATACTTACCTTAGATTTAACGGAACGTTTAACAAACATTACAAACTTACTCTGAATGGTTTGGTTAATGACTCTTTGACCAACATGGACTATACTTTAAGCGCTTCACGTTTTCCTAGTCATATCTATACTATAGAAGATGAGATTAACCTTATCGGACATCTCAATGGTCCTTTTTCCCGCTTACATATAAGTGGAGCAGGCACAGCTCTTGATGGTCATATCAGTTATGATGGTATCAAGATCAATGATAGATTGGAAAACTTCTCTCTTAGCATGGATGGTATTCACTCAGTAAAACTTTCTACACTTCTTGGTCAAAAAATCTTTCCTAAAGGTAGGGCTGACCTGCATGCAGATTTTGAATATCTAAGTAAAGAAAGTAAAAAAGGTACACTTATCTACTCACTTAAAAAAAGTACTCTCGATAAACTTCCTTTCTCTTTACATACACAAATAAATCTTGACAACAGTAAGCAAACTTTTACTGCCGATATCACTATGGCAAATGCTAAGCTCAATATCACAAAAGGCTCTCGTGATGCAGATGCAAATACTACAAGTGCCTTTTATGTAATAGATGTAAAAGATCTGACACCATTTGAGAAACTTTTCGGCTACAAATATCATGGTCCGTTCTACGCTATGGGCGAAGCAACCCATCACAAACAGTTTAAGATACAGGGAGTTTCTAAAACATTTGGAGGAATGCTCGATTTTGTCTATGAAAAAGATAGGTTGGACATAGACCTGAATGATGTCTCTTTTAAACAGTTTATGAGTTTATTTCCATTCCAAATTATGATAGATGGTGACACAACAGGTAAGATCAATTATGACTTTATAAAAAAGCGTATGGTAGTGAATACCAAACTCAAAAATGCAAAATTCTTACATTCAGACCTGGTCAGTAACATCTATAAAAAAGCTGATGTAAATATGCTTGTTGAAGAGTTTGATGATAGTACATTAGAAGCAAGTTACCAGAACGATATTTTACAAGGAGATTTAAAACTTGCAAATAACAGAGGCCACTTCTATTTAACCAATACCATCATGAATACTGACAAAAATACCATTAATGCTTACTTTGATTTTAAAATGCAGGAGCAAGAGTTTTCAGGTAAAGTATATGGCTCACTAGATGATCCTGAAGTAGACATAAACATGCAAAAACTTATTAGACACAAAATGGATGAACAGATGGATTCAATAGTAGGGAAAGGAAACCGAAAGATGATGGAAAAAATGCCAATGGGTGAAGCAGCAAAAGATGCTGCTTCAGGTGTTGCAGGAGGATTTATGGGAATCTTTTTCTAACTTATAGTATTGATCCTTATCCATAGATCTTGATCTACATCCTTAAATTGCAGTTGTAAAATGTATGAATAATTGTATTACAACTTGTGTAACTGTTATTCAAAAAAATTCGACTTAAAACTTACAAACAAAGAGAATCACCTCTGAAAAACAGGAACAACACAACTTTTATGAGAATGATTTTTTTAAAAAACAAAGTAGACTTTAATTAAAATAATCCACTTCTCTCTGAAGTTATTTCTTGAATATATAATTTCTATTTTTCTCTCAAATGAGAGAAAAATAGCTATTTAGATTAAAGGAAAATGTCTACAAATGTTGCAAACCAACAGAATGGATTAAAGATAAGACAACTTGTCTTACTGTTAGGGTCTGTAGGATCTGTTCCATTTTGTACTTCTGCACCATCTTCTTGACTATCACCGTCTGTATCTGGATTAAGTGGATCAGTAATATATAAATTCCCATTACCTACATCTGTCGTAAGTTCATAGTTATCACCTAAGCCATCGTCATCTGTATCTTGATCAAGTGGATCTGTACCTGCAGTTATTTCATCACCATCATTAAGAAAATCATTATCACTGTCTGCATCAAGCGGATCTGTACCATTGGTTTCTTCATCACCATCATTAAGTCCATCATTATCACTATCTGCATCAAGCGGATCTGTACCATTCGTAATTTCTTTACCATCATTCACACCATCATCATCACTGTCTGCATCAAGTGGATCTGTACCTGATGTGATCTCCTCTAAGTTGGAAAGGCCATCACCGTCACTATCATTATCCCCATTATTAACAGCATCAAGTTCATCTACTACACCATCACTGTCACTATCCACAATAGATGATTCGATAGCATCAATGAGACCATCACCGTCTGTATCTGTTATACCCTCTTCACTGTCACCTTTACCATCATCATCACTGTCTGTTTTC
>NZ_JBFENQ010000152.1:0-3896 GCF_041551015.1 Sulfurovum sp.
ACTGTTTCTACAGCTACAAGCTTAGGTTTCCCCTCTGTCAATGTACCCGTCTTATCGACTATAACAGTATCTACTTTCTCCATCATCTCCAACGCTTCAGCATTTTTGATGAGCACCCCGTTAGAAGCACCTTTCCCAGTACCAACCATAATGGAGATAGGTGTTGCCAAGCCCAGGGCACAAGGACATGCTATGATGAGAACAGCAACAGCAGATACAAGTGCGTAAGCCAGTTTCGGTTCTGGTCCAATGAGATACCATACTATAAAAGTAACTACAGAAGTAAGTACAACAAGCGGAACAAAATAAAAAGAAACAAGATCTGCCAGGTTCTGTATGGGTGCGCGTGAACGTTGTGCCTGTGCAACCATATCGATAATTTGTGAGAGCAGGGTATCTGCACCTATCTTCTCTGCCTTCATCACAAGCGTTCCTGTACTGTTGATAGTTGCGCCGATCAGTTTTGTGCCGGATTCTTTTTTAACTGCTATAGGTTCACCAGTCACCATAGACTCATCCACATGGCTCACTCCTTCCATTACGATACCATCTACAGGTATCTTTTCTCCGGGACGGATATGCAGTCTATCTCCTACATTTACATCTTCTATGGAGATTTCCGTTTCAGATCCATCAGAACGAATGAGCGTAGCAGTATTTGGTGCAAGACTGAGCAGCATTTTGATCGCTTCATTGGTTTTGGAACGTGCTCTAAGTTCCAAAACCTGTCCCATCAGCACTAACGTCGTAATCACAGCTGCCGATTCAAAATAGACATATACCGTACCGTCACTGTCTAACATTTGAGGTGGAAAAAGTGTAGGAAAAAGTAATGCCACTACACTGTATACCCATGCGACTGACACTCCAAGCGTAATGAGCGTAAACATATTTGGATTCCATGTTTTGACAGATTGCCAAGCTCTTACAAAAAATGGCCATCCACCCCAAAGTACTACTGGTGTCGCCAATGAAAACTCTATCCAGTATAAAGTTTTCATAGATAGATTTTGTGGTAACCATGATGGCATCATATCTGCTATCATGGCTAAGAGAAATAGAGGAAATGCAAATAACACAGAAAACCAAAAACGCTGTGTCATCGATTTTAGTTCACTGTTCTCTTCATCTGCTCTTACTATTAGAGGTTCTAACGACATACCGCATATAGGACAGCTTCCCGGTTCATCTTTTATGATCTCTGGATGCATAGGACATGTGTATTGTGTCAAACTTAATTTACTATCACAGCTACTATCAGTACATGTCTCTTTTGTATGGAGGTAAGTCTCTGGTGAGTTGTCAAACTTTATTTTGCAATGTTCACTGCAAAAATAGTATTTTTCATGACGATATGCACTTTGATATTTAGAATCCTCTAAAACATCCATACCACATACAACATCTTTCATTTAGTACCCTTATAAAAAGATTTTTATGTATGCTATCTATCAAGTGTGTATTTCATGTGTATATTTACTTCAATTCATAAGTCTAATCTCATGATGAAGGAAGAAGATGTTTTCTTTTCCTTTTCATTATAAAACCTCCTATATAGAACATTTTATAACGTTATCTATGGGAGGGTTCAAAAAAAGCCTCTCTAGATTTCGCTATATCGATAAACGTTATAAAATATGTTAAATTATAAGGTTATATGTGTTAACTGCATCTTCTCTATATCTTTTGTGATGAGTATATCGTTTAGTCATATGGCTAAGCTCGCCTATCCATCTGGTTTACTACTTTATTGCAAATTAGCTTATTGATATTTGTCAAGAACGAAAGCTAACTATTGAGTTATAATTATCTTAGATTACGCAAATAAAGCGACAATGTTGATGAAGATAAATGATGTTCAACAGCTACCAAGTGTTATGTTTATAAACTACAAACAAAAAGGTAAAAAATGAAAATAAGAACGGTGGTAATTACTGGTAATTTAGAAGCAGGACATGGAGATAATGACTTTGTCGATCTTCATTATGAGTTGAAGTTTGATAATGGTGAAGTTTTAGATGGAACTGTTGAAAAATTCCCTTACTCGCCATCTCAAAAAAATGTATGTTTTGATATGCTAGAAGATGAAATATTTGATATAGTTGAAAAATTAAACCTAAATGATGAAGAAAAAAGATTTCTTTCACAAAAGAGTCAAGATGCACTTGAAAGACTTGTTTATAAAGTTTGGAGAACAGAAGGAAGTATTTAACCCCTAGCTCCTTTTAGAAGATCTCTTTTGCATAACTATTCATTAGCCGAACACTTTGTCCTACTATTACAATATCTCAGTATTAAGAGTATATCAAATATGTCTTGATATCTATAAAAAGAGATTGAATTTGTATATTTTCACAGTGTTTCATGTTGCTATAACAATTTCTAATGTCCTTTTAGCCTGAAAATAGCCATTATATGGATAAAGTGTTCCGTTATTTGTTGATTTCTGGCAATAAGGGACAAAATGTCCTGTTTCCAAAACCTTATAAAATTATATATTTTATAAGGTTTTCATCACTTTTCTTTAATGTTATTTATCTTAACAGGCTCGCCATTTTCTTTGGGTGTATCCATTGACATTAACATTAATCCCACTACTACCATACCTATAATAAACATCATTAAGCTTTTCATTGTTTCACTCATAATTCATCCTTTATTTTTTTAAGATAATCATATAATAACTAAAAAATGAAAATAGCATATAGTCATATTTTAGAAAAATAATTTTAGACCTAATGAAAAAAATCTGAAATTAGGATTTGAACCTCTGACCTTTGGGTTATTGGAAGTGAAACCTCTATAAAGTAGACACCTACTAATTCGGTAAAAACCTAACTTATCAAAACTTTATAAGATTCTTACTAGATAATAAGTTAATATTATGATTTTGAGGGGAGGTAACTTTTAAAAATTTTGGACAAGATTAAAGGAAGCATACAAACAAGGAAGAATGATGCAATCTAAAATAAAAAGTTACCAGAAAACCAGAAGTATCAAAAAGGGATAAGAGTCCTTCATGGATTTCATGTTGCTAGTATAGTCTTATTGTATGAAGTAAGTGTGAAGCTCACATTAACATCTGAATGATTTTACAAAACCTTATAAAATATATAACTTTATGAGGTTTTGGTGCAACAAATAAAATAAGTTTAAAAATTGGTGTTTTAATCGAAGAAATAAAAAAAGGCATATCCCAAATTTAGGATACGCCTTGCTTTTTTTTATTCAAAATATATTAATATAATGAACTAGAGACCACCAAGAAATGCATCCCAGTGTCCAGAATTATCTGGTATTCCTGAGCCAGCTTGATCTACTGGTGCAGGATGATGTGCCATAGCACTTGAAGCTAAACCGATTGTTAGAAGTAAGATTGCTGTTAATTTTTTCATTATAAATCCTTTGTTTATTCTTTTGTAATGCTTATCTGATATTCAAATCAGAAACGCTTTATCCAAATTCAGATGAAGTATAAAATAGAAGTGTGAAACTAGTGTGAAGAGAAAACCTTATAAAATATATGACTTTATGAGGTTTTCAAAGTAAATCTTGATAGTGAATGTTAAAAATTAGTCATCATCTTCTTCTCCAAATGTTGCTAAAAGTCCTTTACTCAACTCTTTTGTCTCAGTTGCTGACAATTTGGCATCAGGATGAGGAATGACATAGAACCAAGGTGGCATTTCACCCTCTTCAAATTCTTCTTTAGCTTCATCACCCTCATTCTTTTTTTGTACGCCCCACATGGAGACATTAAAATGTTCACGACCTTCTTCCACATCATATTGAACTAACCAAGATATAGGAGCGATATTGCTGTACCAAGGCCATTTTGTTTCGTTACTATGACAATCTGCGCATGCACGAACAAACAATTCTTTTGTTTTAGGACT
>NZ_JBFENQ010000153.1:0-3889 GCF_041551015.1 Sulfurovum sp.
ACACTAAAAGTGAAGCCAAGACTTTCAAGTAACAATCAAGTGACGCTGGAAGTCGAGACAACCATTGAAGACGTTTTAGAGAGTGATTCTCCTAATGCAGATAGACCAACTACGACAAAAAGAAATGTAAAAACTAATGCTATTGTTCAAAATGGTAAAACAATTGTTCTTGGAGGACTGATAAAAAGAGCTGGGGGGAAAGGAGAATCAAAAGTACCTATCCTCGGAGATATTCCGATTTTGGGAGATGCCCTTTTTACCCATCATTCAGATATAGAACGTGAAACAAATGTTGTAATTTACCTCACGCCATATATTGTAAGAAAAAGCGGAGATCTGGAGAAGTTAAAGATGATATTGTCTGAACTTGAAGAAGTACAGGAAAGATATAACAATCTTGTCCGTAATGCACTGGAAGAAAAAACGGGGGTCTCTGCTTCCGAAGCTGTTGTTCCGGCAAGTAGAAGAATCCAGAGAAAACCTAAAAGCAATTTAAGCATCTTAGAGGAATCGTAATGCATTTTCCTCGTCTTCAGGATGTAAACCTTGACCCACTCTGGGAAGAGGAGATAAACCATAAACTGGCACTCAAACACTCCTTGCTATTTTCTATGATTGATCATGTGAAGACATGTATTGTAGAGGAAAAGACACTGGGAGATGCACTGAACTACTTATCAAAGCTCTCATTGGATTACCCTGTGAATATTGTAGATGCTGAGAGTTTTGAAAGATTAAAGAACAAATTTTTAGAGATCCAGACAGGATCTGACTTTGAAGCAATGGCGACAACCTCAGAGGAACTGATAGAAGCAGAAGCTGATCTACTAGAGTTTATTCGTAATTCACAAGACCTGCTTTCAAGTGAAGAGTCTGCCCCTATTATTAAACTGGTAAATTCACTGTTTTTCCAAGCCCTTCAAAAAGGGGCAAGTGATATTCACATTGAAAGTGGAGAGAGAAAAGGTGAAGTACGTTTACGTATAGATGGTGCACTCAAAAAGCATCTTGATCTTGATAAAAGTATTGTGACTTTGGTGATCAACCGTGTTAAAGTCATATCAAACCTTGATATTTCAGAGAAAAGGGTTCCTCAGGATGGACGTACACAGTTGGCTATCTCCGGCAAGACGATTGATGTAAGGGTCTCTATTTTACCTACCTATCATGGGGAAAGAATCGTTATGAGAATACTCTCTCAAACAGAACATATCCCGACGCTTGAGTCTTTAGGTTTTGCAGAGGAAATTACTAAAGATCTCTATAGACTTCTCAATCACGCCCATGGTATGATACTGGTGACAGGACCAACAGGTTCAGGTAAATCAACAACCCTTCATGCCTGTTTACAACATATATCAACCCCAGACAAGAACATCATTACAGTAGAGGACCCGGTAGAGTATAATGCAGACAATATTTCTCAAATACAGGTAAACACCAAAGTAGGACTAACTTTTGCAGCAGGATTACGTTCCATTTTGAGACAAGATCCAGACATTATCATGGTAGGAGAAATCCGTGATAATGAAACAGCGGAAATAGCACTTCGCTCAGCACTTACCGGACACCTTCTTCTCTCTACCTTGCATACCAATGATGCAACGTCTTCCTTGAGTCGTTTAATGGATATGGGTATAGCAAACTTTCTTGTATCCTCTACACTGTTGGGGGTATTGGCACAAAGGCTTACACGTAAACTTTGTTTGCACTGTAAGAAAGAAACAAAGCTTGCTCCATCCATAGCACAAGAGATAGATGTGCCTCAAGACAAGTTATATTTTACATCCGTAGGCTGTAAAGAGTGTGATTTCACCGGATATAAAGGCAGACAAGCCATTGGTGAACTTTTTATCGTTGATGATAAGGTTAAGGCAATGATGAAAGATGGCTATAATGACCATCAGGTAAGAGAAGCTATGAAAAAAGATGGCATGAAAACCATCGCAGATAAACTCAAAGAGATGCTTGTATCAGGACATACAAGTTATGAAGAAGCCATCCGTGTCGGACTTATGGACGGCTAGGGTCAATGCGTAACCGAAAAGCATTCACCCTTTTAGAAGTACTTATCTCCATTGCCCTTTTGGGCATAGTGATTGTTGCACTTTTCAGCGCGGTTGATATGCTTCAAGATTCTAATCAGCATCTCGAAAAGTATGTAGAAAAATCGCAAAAGATCACCAAAGCCAGCAAAGTATTGTATTTGGACATACTGGGCTCCGATGGCAATATTACAATTCAAAAAGATGAATTTACCAGATTATGCATGGAAGAGACACAAAACTCTCTTTATGCATTACCTAGAGCAAAAGTATGTTGGGTTGTCCTTAAAAAAGACAACACACTTGCACGTATAGAAGGAAATGGCTACCATTTACCAGTAGGGTCAGAAGAGAGGGTCGAGATAGACCCGATCATGGCAGACATAGAGGTATTTGATATCTATCACGAAAAAGATAAAGTCTTGGTACTCATACAGCAACAAGAAAAAGAGCCCATTAGTTTTATGCTACAGGGAATTAGCAAACCTGGGAATAAGAAAAAATCTACAACAAAAACAGATACCAATACAACTACAGTACCCACAAAATAATAAAACGAACTAAATAAACTTTCGCTAAAATAAATATAATGTATTTTTATCATGAAGGACTATGCTATGCAAGAGATATATGAAAAGTTAGGACTGTTTTATCTGGGGAAAGATATAGATAAACAGAGCATGGAAGCCACAGAAGCGCTTACACTGCTTAAAAACAAAAACTTTACAACCCATGCAGCGATCATAGGGATGACAGGTTCAGGGAAGACGGGACTTGGCATAGGCATCATAGAAGAGGCTGTCATAGACAATATTCCTTCCATTATTATAGACCCAAAAGGAGACATGGGAGACCTCTGCCTTACGGATCCGAGTTTTTCCTCTTCCTCCTTTGAATCATGGGTAGCGGATGAAGCGAAATCCAAAGAGGCCAACGTAACGGAATATGCCAAGAAGATATCTACCATATGGAAAGAGGGCATAGAGAGTTGGGGACAAAACACTGGTCGGGTACAAAAGTTTCATGATGTGAAAAAAACCATTTACACTCCTGGGAGTTCTGCCGGAGTTTCCATCAATGTGATGAGCTCACTGGAAGTCCCCCCAGCAGAGATAATGGAAGATGGAGATACCTTTGCTTCATATTTAAAGAGTATCACCATCTCCTTACTCTCTTTGGTGGGTATTAATGCCGACCCTTTAGAATCCAAAGAGTATATCTTGCTTGCACAGATCATCACAAAATCATGGATAGCAGATGAAAACCTCAGTATAGAAAGCATCATAGGAAAGATACTCAACCCTTCTTTTAAAAAGATAGGGGTTTTGCCTTTAGATGATTTTTATCCACAAAATGATCGTTTCAAATTGGCGACGAAATTTAATTCTCTTCTTGCAAGCCCAAGTTTTTCACTTTGGCTACAGGGAGAGAGTTTAGATATCCAAAAACTATTGTATGATGAGAACGGTAAGGCCAAAGTAGCTATATTTTCTATCTCACATCTTAATGATGATGAACGTATGTTTTTTGTCACATTACTTCTCAATAAATACATTGCATGGATGCGTCGCCAAAGTGGTACCTCTGCACTCAAAACACTACTCTATATGGATGAGATCTTCGGATTCTTTCCGCCTACGAAGAACCCGCCGAGTAAAGAGCCTATGCTGTTACTTCTAAAGCAGGCAAGAGCTTTTGGGGTAGGGGTGGTATTGAGTACACAAAATCCTGTAGATTTGGACTATAAAGGGCTTTCCAACATAGGTACATGGTTCGTCGGTAGATTACAAACGACACAAGATATAGAGAGGGTCATTGATGGACTGGGAGGTAAAGTAGGTTCA
>NZ_JBFENQ010000154.1:0-3879 GCF_041551015.1 Sulfurovum sp.
ATCTTCATCAAAACCATAAGCACCACCACCTGCACTTGCTCGAATGTCTGCGAAATACCGTACCTGAAAAAACTTCTCTGTCTCAGCTTTAAGCATATCAACGGCTTGATCAAAAAAAAGCCAATTCACAGAGATCTTCTTTAGGGCACAAAATTCCAATATCTCTTCATAAGGGATAGAGTTTCGCTTTTTCATCGTTGCGAAAGTTGCTTGAGGGATATTCAGTGCATTTGCTACATCTTTGTCAAACACTTTCTTCCCTATAGTACTCTCTGAGAGCACATCTTTTAATTTTTCTATAATATCACTCAATACTAACATTTTTACTCCTTTTTTATCTATATATGTCAAAGTATAGGGTATCTTTCTTAAAAGTATGACAATTTGACATATTTTTTAAATATTTTTAAATTTATCTATACAATTTGACATATTTAAGCATCTAAGACTTCCGTCGAAGCTTTAGTGAGAGGAATTGTAAAGGGACTTCGTTCCTTTACAAGGAGAATAATTATAAAAAAGGATTGAAAATGGATTTTAAAAGAAATAGAAAATTACTTAATGAAGCGATGAACTCAGGATGTAAAACAGTAGCAGAGCTTGCACTTTTCCTCAAAATACAAGCAAGAGTAACAGCTTAGCCTAATAAGAGAACTGTTACTTCATCCCCGACATCTTTAGAAGTATCATCTTCTGATGTGGCAAGCAGCGCTACATTACCTAACATATTGGTAAGAATGGCAGAAGAACCTACTTTTTTGTCTTTGAAGTCAATATAGTATTCACCTTGCATAAGATTTACATTACACGCAGTAAACTCTGCTTTCTTAGCACGTTTTACAAAAGGTTCAGTCAGTTTAGCCTTGACCTTACGTAAAGAAGATTTACCCTGTTGAAGTTTTTCTATCAGTGGGACCAAATAAAGTAATGCCGTCACAGTAGAAGAATAGGCAAATCCCGGAAGTCCTATGATAAACTTATCATCCTTACGTGCCACCATGATATGCTGCCCAGGTTTTACACGTACACCCTTAAACACTACATCACAACCAATTTCATAGATAACATCTTTCACAAAGTCAAAATCACCAACACTCACACCGCCTGTGGTCACAACAATATCACTTTTCTCTAACGCCTCTGAGATAGCTGTAGTAATAGTCTCTTTATCATCTTTGATACACCCTAGTTGCATAGGTATACCATCATACTTATTGACAATCGCTTCGAGTATATAATTGTTAGAGCTTCTTATCTGGGAATCATTGGTTTGTTCTTCCCCTAATTCAAGTAATTCTGAACCTGTTGATATAATCGCTACTGTTGGCTTTTCATATACAAGTATATTAGCTATATTCAAACTGGCCATAACCCCTATTTGAGGGAAGTCAATTTTCGTTCCTTTAGGAATAAGCATTTGTCCTTTTGTATAGTTCTCTCCTACCTCACGTACAGAAAACCCTTGAGGAACCTCTTCTTTAATAATGATCTCATCACCATCCACTTCTACATTTTCTATAGGGATAAGGGTATCTGCCCCATGAGGCATAAGCGAACCGGTAAAGGTCTTGATACACGTACCGCCTATCACTGCTTCTTTAAGTGCAGAACCCGCAGGGTTGATGCT
The DNA here is from genome assembly GCF_041551015.1 of Sulfurovum sp. Classification (GTDB taxonomy): domain Bacteria; phylum Campylobacterota; class Campylobacteria; order Campylobacterales; family Sulfurovaceae; genus Sulfurovum. The sequence continues at coordinate 1,628 of NZ_JBFENQ010000154.1, forward strand.
TCCCACCTTAAGTGTACCTAATGTCATATCTTCATGAATAATAGCATAGCCATCCATCGCAGAGGTAGGGAACTCTGGAGAGTTATGATCTGCTATCACATCTTCAGCCAATACATACCCTAAGGCATCTACCAAATAAAGTTTTTTTGTTTTATAGTTGTTTATCTCAAGATTTTGTATCATCTCTATGGATTCATCAAAATGCATAAATGCCATTGTTGTTTTCCTTCTTCATTAAGCGACTAGTCGCGTATGTATATTACTAAAATGAATCTGTTTGACCATCGTACAGAAACTATTTTGCTGTATCTTCTTATTAGCTCAATAGACCTGCACCGTTCATCGGTGTACTTCTGTCTGCAGCATAGATTCGTTTGCCATTCTTCACATCATACTTCCAGATAGGCGCATTTGCTTTAAAATCTTCTACAAATTCATCTATGAGTTCAAGTGCTACTCGACGTTTAGGAGAGAATACAGCAGAAATATACGAAGAGGTATGTACCGGAACATCCCCGATGGAGTGGGCCATCTTTACCACTGCTCCTAGAGCAGCAGCTTTCTCTTGCCAGCCATCAAACCATTTTTGCAGGACAGGCTCATAGATATCAAAACTGAGTGCTTCTATACCATCTTCCGCACGTATCGTTCCTACAAAAGGAATGTAGGCACCATAGTTCGACTCTGCCTGTTCATCAAGCCAACGACCAAATATCTCTTTGGTGTCAAGTGGTCCATTATAGAGTTCCACTATTTACCCACCACACACAGGAGGCAAAATAGAGATCCTATCACCATCTTTCAGTTCAGTTGCTAGATCGTTTACCATTGTATCGTTAAGGGCTACTGCACATTTATCCAGCCATTTGATTAAGCTGTCATCTTCTTTGAGTTGAGCGGAGACATCTGCTAATGTCGAGGCCTCCATCTCCATCGGTGCTTTGCCAATGGGACCTAAAAATTCTACTTTTACCATAAATTACTCTTTCAAAATAGGGATTGTTTTATCCCCAATAATGACACGATTATAAAAGTTGTTTGCTATAATTACGCTTAAATAGGATTTTGAGAGGAGCTTCGCACTGTGTTATTTGGGTCTATCAGCTATCTTAATCTTCTGCCTTTTCAAGTGTTCTTAAAACGCTATATCTCTAACAATGCATCTAAAATGACCTTTCACTACAAACGTGCTGTACCTTCACAAATCAACAAAGCACTTAAACGTCGAGAGGTCAATGCTGCATTCATATCTTCTGTAGAATCTGCTAAATGTAAATGCACAGATCTAGGCATTATCGCAGATCAAAAAGTCTATAGTGTTCTGCTCCTGGAAGGAGAAAATGAGATCGATCCGGCATCAGCCACTTCCAATCAACTTGCACGCGTGTTAGAGCTTAAAGGAAAAGTACTTATAGGAGATGCTGCACTCAAACATTATTTACAGGAAGGAAAAGGTATTGACTTGGCTGAAGCCTGGTACAAAGAGACCGGTCTTCCTTTTGTCTTTGCTAGACTCTGTTATAACAAACATGAAGAAGCTATACAAAAACTGGCTCGTTCATTCGCTCAAACTAAAGTAAAGATCCCCCAATATATCCTAAAAAAAGAGGCAAAAAAAAGAGGCATTACACCCAAACAGCTTACTTGGTATTTAAGTCATATCCATTATAAAATGGATAATAAAGCGAAGAAATCTTTGCAATTGTTTTTGAAGAAAAGCAAAAAAATTCGTCATCCTCATACTTGATATGGGATCCATGGGTATAGTTTTTAACTTGTATATGCCCGGGTGACCGTAGAAAATGTCCTTGGTGTACAAGACCGGAAATGACGACAAGCACTATTCTATAGTTGTCACCGCTTTCTCAATACGCTCAATAGTCTCATCCACACCCAAAATAGCCATGATCTCATCAAGTCCTGAACCTGTCATACTTCCAAGTAAACTTACGCGAAGCGGCATACCTATTTTTCCAAAGCCTATCTCTTTTTCCGTAACAAGTTTTTCCATTACTGCATGGTAGTCACATGGTAAATGAAGTGGGGTTTCCCATGTTTGTAACATTGCTATAAAGTCAGTTAATATCTCTTTTGCTTCTCCTTTAAAGGCTTTTTTCGATGATTTTTCATCATACTCACTTGGTGTCGTAAGTATGAGATTGATCTGTTCTGCGAGATCTACAAGTGTTTTTCCTCTCTCTTTTGTTGCATCGAGAAGCAACTCTAACTTATCATGTCCATGGATATCTACA
>NZ_JBFENQ010000155.1:0-3878 GCF_041551015.1 Sulfurovum sp.
ACCGATCATACTCTTTATTGATAAACGCCAAGAAACGTTCCCACTTAAAAAAGATCGCCGAGATATTTTTGCAATAGGTATAGATCAACTCCTCTTTACTGCTAAGCAGAGCAGACTCTTTCTCCTTTAAGTGAGAAATACTTTGAGGAATGATATAAAAAAATCCTCCAGGACTACGTGCTGCTACAGTGGCTTTAATCGCATTGTTAAATCCTCCACGTACCAGCAAAGTCTCTTCTCCACCATTAAAATGCACCTGTGTATCTACAAGATAGTCTCTAAGCTTACTGGAGTGTGCCAGTTTATAGAGTGTCTCTTTGATATCTATCTTGTTTTGCTTGATGGCACGTTCAAGTTTGTACAGTTCAGGATCACGTTCAGTATTAATATCCCCTTCGGCAGTAAAGTACCCTATGATTTCTATGATCTCTTCAGGTATCTCTATGCCTTGTATCCAAGAGAGAATCGGTTCACTGAACCCTACTGCCTTTAACGTATTAAAGTATGAAAGCATGTTCACGAAAGCATATATCTCATCAAGGGAGAGTACCCCATGTTTCTTGATAAGGTTGAGTTCTCTATCTAAATTCGGTACGGTTTTTGGCAGTGGAAACTGTACTTTGGAGAGTGCTTGTATATAACGATAATGCTGATTGATGTCGCCCATCATTGCTACAGGTTTTTCTCTGGCTAAAAACTTTTGGAACTGATCGATATACCCGTCAAGATCCAGTTTTTGAATAATCGTTTTTTCGCTACTCTCCTGCGAATGCATCAACTTATGCCTCTCCGCGTATCTGATAAGTAATATCTCCCGCACCAAAGGCTGTTACAAGTCCATCACTGTATTCTTGTATTATATGACCGTCTTTAAACACTTTGACAATGCCATCTTCTTTCGTAACAGAATCTGCCATATGAAGTGTATAACGACTGAATGCTCCCTTGAGGTCTATGTCTACCTTTAACTCACCCGCAGCCCAGATAGGAAGGATCACAAGCTCATCTACGCCTTCAAAACACTCTACAAATCCATGCAGATTGTCCATTGTACGGCTATACTTATGTGGTTGCCAAATGACATTGAGTTTGGAAAAATCACGTAAATTTTTATAAATTTGCAATGACTCCATCGTTACTTTTATCTCTGTTGGATGGTGTCCATAGTCATCTATCACTACACACTCTTCTCTGTTTTGGACGATATCAAAACGTTTTTTAATGCCTTTATAATGTAAAAGGTTCTCTCTTATCGCTTCTGCTTTTTCGCCCAGTGCCAAAGCACCCAATATCGCTAATGAAGCATCCAGAGCGATATGATTTCCAAAACCGAATACTTCAAATGACCCGAGATCCAAGAGTTCAAATTTTGTATGCGGTTCACCATCTACGAGGACAAACTCTATGTTTTTAATATCTTTTGAAGGGTAGAGTTTAATGCTATCCATCTCCAAAGAAGAGAGAAACTCATCTTCTGCATTGATCACACGTATTTTAGCCAGAGATAAAAAGTTTCTGTATGCATTGTAAAAACGTTCTTCATCATACTCATAGTATTCCATATGTTCAGGTTCAACATTGGTAACAATCGCAAGATGCGGATTGGAATTTAAAAAACTTTCATCACTCTCATCTGCTTCAAACACCACTTTGTTGTTAGGGTAATGTCGTACGTTTGAACCAAATTCTTTGCTGATTGCACCAATCAGAGCGTTGGACTCAGGTATGATTGAAGCCAGCATTGCTGAAGTAGTACTCTTTCCGTGCGCTCCACCCACAGCATAAACTTCTTTTTCACCTAAAATACTTTTTAAAGACTCTTTACGTGAAAGTAATTCTATACCTAATTCCTTTGCCTTTTGATACTCAGGATTGTTAGGGCGCACAGCTGCAGAATAGATCACTCTATCCACACCTTCCACTGCATCTTGATGGTGAGGTATGGTGATCTTCGCATCAAAGTTAGTTGCCAAATCATTGGTTATCTCTGTTTGCTTGATGTCTGAACCAGAGATCTTATGTCCATCATTAAAAAGAAACTTAGCCAATGCGGAAAGTCCGATACCACCTATACCTATAAAATGTATTTTTTTCACCTATTTTTCCTTTGACTCATCCAGTACTTTGAGTTCTTCTTTAGCCTGCTTGACCTGTTTTGCAAACATCGTGAGCAAAATATCTGTCGGCTGCGTAAAGGTTTGAATAAAAAAGGCAAGAGGGTCATGCTCATTTACACCTTCAACATCTACAAGGTTTTCTATAAAGTCTTCAAAACTGTTTCCCGCCATCACTGCAGCTGCATGGACCATCATCGCATCTTTTAGATCTGCATGGTCTATGGTATAGTTTAATACAAGAAAGATCTCTTTTGAACCTTTTTTATCATTTTCACTGTAACGCTGGATCCCATGTTCATAGATGGCTCTTGCCGTGGCTAAATCTTCAGCATTATTCATATCAAATGACTGAGAAGTAGTGAGCTTTTCTGCCAGTCTGTCAAATGCTGTGTTGACGATAAATGTAAAGATCTCATTGATCTCATCTTCAGGTGCCTCTATAATAAGCTGCGCATCTAAAAGCTGATACCCTTTTGCAATACTCTCTTCTTCTTTACATTCGATTTCGAGTCTTTTAATATTTGCTAAAAACTCTGGGTCTTTTTTTAACTCTTCTATGTGTATTTCTGGGGTTTCCATTATTGCTCCAATGCCAATTTAATTCGTTCTAATGCTTCTCTTGTTAACTCTTCTTCGTATACAAGGGCCAGTCTTACATACCCTTGACCTTCACCTTCTCTTCCTAAAAAAGATCCTGGTATAACTTTAAGATTATACTCTTTATAGAGTTTTGTCGTAAAGGCTATCTCATCTTCTACTTTGAGCCAAATGTAAAATGTCGCTTCAGGTGCCGCTAGCCCTAATACCTCATTGGCTACTTCAAAGTTCTTTTTATACTTTTCTCTAAATACTTTTACATGTTCCTGATCAGCCCATGCTGCTGCAGCGGCATGTTGAAGCGGTAACGGTGAAGCACAACCTACATACGTTCTGTACACCATATACTCTTTCAGTATCTCTGCATCACCTGCGATGAAACCAGAACGAAGCCCCGGTGCAGAAGAACGCTTAGAGATAGAGTTGATCACTAACACATTTTTAAAGCTTTCATTGCCTACTTCTATACTAGCATTGAGGAGTGACGGCAGAGGCTCATTCAAATAAAGGTCAGCATAACACTCATCATTTAAAAGGACAAAGTCATGTTTCAGTGCCAACTCTACCCAACGTTTTAGATCTTCCATTTGCATCACAGATGATGTAGGATTGTTCGGTGAATTGAGTATCACAAAATCCGCTTTTGCCAATGCCGCTTCATCCACTACCGGTTGAAAATGATTGCTTTCATTGAGATTGAGGTAGATCACTTCAGCCCTGCATGCTTTGGCCGCACCTTCATAGATCTGATAGAAAGGGTTAGGAAACACCATCACCGGATCTTTCACATCATGCAGTAAAAACTGCGGGAAATTAAACAGTACTTCTCTTGTTCCGAAAGTTGGAATGATCTGCGCATTGGTGAGTGTGAGACCAAAACGTTTTTTGTTATAGGTCAACATTCCCTCTCTCAGTTCTGTTTCACCAGCCGTTTTGGGATACTTGTTGAGCAATGCAGAAGCATCTTTGAGTGCCTCAAGTATAAAGGTCGGAGTCTCAAACTGAGGTTCCCCTATCGTCAGGCTAAGTGCAGAGTAATCACTGTTAGGTGTCACATTGTCAAGTAGTTGATTGAGTTTCTCAAAAGGGTAGGTTTCGAAGTTCATTGTTGCCCTAAATTTTTAAAAGATTATAGCGTATTTGGGGTAAACTATAACTTTACAA
>NZ_JBFENQ010000156.1:0-3834 GCF_041551015.1 Sulfurovum sp.
GCTTCTATTTAACCCAATGTTATTATAATCTCATCCACAAAAACACATGGACAGTTGGGTGAGTTGGCTGAAACCACATCCCTGCTAAGGATGCGTACTCGTAAGGGTACCGAGGGTTCGAATCCCTCACTGTCCGCCACTTTAATCCTCTAAAACACGAACTTTCAGACTACTCAATCTTTGACTCTGCAAAATATTTATTTGTAGAAAATATCTGCGTTACAATGTTTAATGACTGACTAATCAAGATATTGTCAAATATAAGAATTGAATGGTACAATCCATAAAAATGCTAAAATCTGTTAAAAAACCATTAATATTTATAGTGGTATTAGTAATGCAGTAGCATAGATTATAAGGAATATATTATGACGTTGGATGAAATTGCTTTTGAGTTGGAGCTAGCAGGATTGAGTAGAGAGCAACAAGTGAAATTATTATCATTTTGTAAAGTACACGGTTTTGATGCAAAAGTACTTGATAAAAAACTACAACTTATGGGATATGAACCGATCTTCAGTATTTATGATGACGAATAAGATAGTCATGACAAGGCTTAGTCAGCAGTAACTACTTTCTCTTTTATAGGATAAGTAGAAAATCTTTCTTACCATGCCTATTGAGAAACCATTTCCCCTCACAATAATATGTTAGATGAAAGTAAAGAGCTGGAACCTAATGTAACATTTTAGAAACGGTTAACATTGTACCGGTATCAAAGTATATTCCTAGTCCTATTGTAAATATCAGGGCTCCATAAAGTGCATGTGTGACTGAGACCAAGAGAGTAGAACGTGTCCTCTCATACATGGAAGCAAACAGAAATCCTCCCAGAACAGTAAGCCCGACTGCTACCCAGTTTTGAAAAATGATATGCATGTAGCCAAAGAGCAGGGCATTTACAGTTATCATCTGCCATTTCCCACTAAAGAGCATCTTGTAACGGTGAAAAAAGAAGGTTCTGTAGAGAAGCTCTTGAGGATAGACAGAAATAAGCGGATACAAAACCACTATTAACGCCCAAAGCAGAGGATCTTCTTCAATAAGGGAAAAAAGATGATCAGGAATGAAAAAGTAGATCAAAGCCATCATCACTGCGGCAATGACGATAAACTGTTTTAGCATGCCTTTATAATGTTTTTTGAGCTCAGATGAACGCCATAGAGAGTCACGGTCAAAGGTTTTGTCTTTGAATGCAGCCCAAATACAGATGAAAGCGATCGACCATAAAATGAGCATAATAGGTATAGGAAGTAACGCATAGAGGACGGCTGGCATAATAACAAAAATGCCCATTAGTTCAGATATAAGATAAAAACGTGATTGAATAAGTGATGTGTATGTACTGGTATTATCCATAAAAAGGACCTTCAAATATATAATATTTAGATTTCCACGGATGGTTATAGAACTGAACTTAACACTCTCATAGTATATCAAAATTGCCTATATATTATAGGCAATATATGTAGGATAGAGAAATGTATTCGAATCTCCCACTATGATACACTCCATAAAGAGCTAATTATTATTTGACTTTTGTATTCTCTTCTAGTTTTATATTCTCTGGGTTCATGAGACCTTCAATGTTTGCGTGGGTAAGTGTTTTCTGAAGTAAGTGACCTTTGTCAAGATCAAGTGACTCAAAACGGTGATCTTCCAGAAGTTCAACAAATTCAAAAATCTCTTTTGTGATTGCAAATTCACCTTCTGTCACTCTTATCTTTTTAAAATTCTCCAATATGGTTTGTGTTGTTTTACTTTCACTTTGTTCTATCTCTTGATTGCCAAATGCAATAACATAGACACCCGCTTGAGAAGCTGATTCTACAAAGTTTTTGATTCTTCTTAAGTCAATATCTTCTGTTGGAAAGTTTTCTAAATTCATCAGTACCAGATGATACATCTTTTTAAGTTTAGATTTTTGATTATGTTCATTTATAGTAGGCCTATTACAACAGAGTAACTCTTTATGACGAGAGATGATAGTCTCTTCAAGCTCCTCAAAAAGCGCTAACATCATCTCAGAATTATAAGCTGTTTTATAGAGATGCAGATACTGCAAAGGTGAAAGATTATAGAACTTCTTTTTACCAAAATCAAAAAGATCTACTTTTAAACTTTCATGAGGCATTGTAGAGAGCAGTTCCAAACAAAGACTCTCTAGTAACTTGTCAGCCTTTGCTTCAGAGACATTATCATACAATAGGCAGAATCCACCATCTTTACTAACCGTATATAGAGGGATGGTGTCATGGCCTTCTTTGTGTAAGTCTCCTATATGAAATCCCCATGGAAATGCATAATTCTCATCTTTATCTGCCATATTACTGTGCTCACTTATATTTTTGCTGCAATTATATCACTATATAGATTAGGGGGGACTCTCTTCTTTTATTTCATTTTAAAGAAGCAGATACTAGAAAATTTCATGCGAAGAGACTTTATAAAATATATAACTATATATGGTTCTTAGTAGATAATATTATGATTTTTGGAAGAAGGTAACTTTTAAAAGTTTTGGACAAGATTAAAGGAAGCATACAAACAAGGAAGAATGATGCAATCTAAAATAAAAAGTTACCAGAAAACCAGAAGTATCAAAAAGGGATAAGAGTCCTTCATGGAATTCATATTGCCAGTATAGTCATATTGTGTGAAGTAAGTGTGAAGACATACTCCCTCCTAAATGTGGTGTAGTTATAATCGATCACCCATATGATCTTTGATAATTGCTATCATGTCATCCATCGCATCACCCGCCTTTTTCTGGATGAAATGCTCAAAGTATTCATCAATGTAAGACTTTGGATCATATATACTTGTAGTCTTCTGACGTTTGGGATCAATAAGGATGGAGTGTTTAAATTCCTTCGCAATGGGAACAATGTCGATCACGGCACCGCTAGTACCTATAGCGATGAAAAGTGTACTCTGACGAATAGCGTCATGGATGTGACTGTACTCCGGTGCCGATTCGCCAAACATGACGACATTGTGACGTACCCTTTTGTTTCCACAATGGGGACAATATTCATTCCCATCTTGAGGGGCATAACCAACATTAAACGTCTCTGTACACGCTTCACAGCGAAGATCGGTTAGCGTACCATGAAGATGGATCACATCTTTGGCACCTGCCTTCTCCATAAGATTGTCAATATTTTGGGTGAGATGGATGAACCTTCCTCGATAATCCTGTTCAAGTTGGGACAGCACTTTATGAGCATGATTAGGCTCTTTAAACTCAAGATCACTTCTGCGCTCGTTGTAAAAATGGGTTACATATTTACGATCTTCGATCCAGCCTTGTGTAGAGCAGACTTTCATAACATCGTGGTTTTCCCAAAGACCGTCATGGTCTCTAAAGGTACGGATACCACTCTCAGCAGAGAGACCTGCACCGCTTAGTATCATAATTCTTTTCATGTTCAATCCTCTTTATAGCACTTTTTCATTATACGTCAATTAATAGAGCTAGTCTTTGTTTTGTGCTTCTTCATTCCAGATAGGGTTTTCTCTATCATCTTCATGGAGTTTGGCTCTTTCCTTTTCATCAATATGCCAATAAGAGTAGTCAATGCTTGAGCCTTTATAGGCTTCTTTTTTTTCATGTTCAAACGGACACCACCAATTTTCGACAATTTTTACAAGGTAAGCCATATATCTGAACATCGCTACACTTAAGGGACAGTAGATCTTACAGTTGAATATCCAGTAAAATCGGTAAGATCTCAAGTTTGTCCAGTTCTTTTTATCGCCATGAATAATCTGCCGGTCATAATTATAGCGATGAGAAGCCCAATGGGGAACAAAATCACTAAAGGGTTTGAC
>NZ_JBFENQ010000157.1:0-3828 GCF_041551015.1 Sulfurovum sp.
ATCTTTTGTGTCTGTAGTGCAAACCAGTCTATAACCTCTTCTGCATAGTCACCATTATCGATATCTGTTTGAATCGCAGACGATGTCATACCAAGGTTAGTCATAATTTCCTGTGCATTATCATTATAGAGTACTATCTCAAGTTGTTGACGTAAGACAGGATTTGTTACTTGCTTGATATCAAATATATTTGCTTTTGTTTTAAATTCATCCCATAAGGCAATTTCTTCAAATGCCAAAGAAGATCTCTTAGCCATATAGTATGAAATAAATCCTCTTTCAAGACCACTGTTCTCTTTTGCTGTATAAAGCTGTATGAGTGTGCCTATAAGTGATGAAATCTCTGTATCAAGTGCATAAGTTTTAAGCGTTAAAATTTTGTCCAGTGTAGGTATAGATAAACCATCTCTATATGTTTTAAAGAATGTATCTTTAAAATCTACATCTTCAGTGTCTATCTTTTCTCTAGCTTCTGGTAGTCTACCTATGTTTGCAATAAGTCTTTTATATGGGTCGAATGGTTCTACAGATTTCCCCTCTATAAGTTCAACCAGAAAAGGAAGATAAACTTTGTTTTCTGTGATTACTTCATATTTGAGGTTCTCAAAAGATTCATCTAATGCCTCTCGTTGTTTGATAAGTGCCTCAGCATACTCTTTTTTATCAGTTCCCAGGTATAAAGCCGTTAATCCATTTTCTTTACCTATATTGATAAGTGCTTTGTCCAAAGCACCATTGTTGATCAATGTAGTTTTAAGAGCATTTGCTTTTTCATAGTTCACATATGAAGTTACAAAGAAATAACTTGATAGTAGAATGAGTAGGGTAATTGGTACAAGACCAATCAGTTTAAGTCTATTACGTATAGTCATAGTATATTTCCTTTTATTTTGCTAGCGCATTTATTTGAATTTCGAAAGACAAAAAGTGTCCCCAATAGTCTTTGATCAAATGCTCTAATTCGTTACTGTCTTCACAAAATTGTATTTTATAAAGTGTATCAGACAAAGCATTGATACGGAGATTGCTAGATGCCCCTTTAAGTAGGTGCCCTATCTTTTGAATCGCATCCAAATCACCTTCTTCATAGGCTTTTAACATCTTCTCAGTCTCAATATGTCCTTGCTCTATGAAATCATGTACAAATTCTTCAATAAGTTCTACAGGTAAAGATAAATCATTTGCAGCTTCTTCAAGTTGAAAGTCAAAGTGAATAGGTTTGATACCTTCAAGAGAAATAGTACCAAAGCTCTTTTCATTGACTGTAACTTCTGGTTCAATTTTTTTGTCTTCTACATCAAAAAGATCAATTTTAGCCTCTTCTTGTGTATCAAAGAGTTCCATTTCAGGTTCTGCTTGAGAAGTTGGAGATGTAGTAATTCTTGAGAGTGCCGCGTAAAAAGATTCTATAGTTTCTTTTTGTTCATTTGCAGATACAGTATCAACTTTTGCTATGATGTCTCCAATAACTGGTAGTTGTAATACTTCACCAAGATGTGTAAGTGTTGCAACGGCATTTGAACGTTTTGCTGTATCTGTACTCTGTAGATCTTGTTCTAGTCCAAGTGCAGTATCAATATATTCATTGAGGAATGTATCGTAGTCTTCATGAGAAACACCGATCTGTTGACAAACTTTATCTATATCTACAAGAATTTCAGCAGTATCATCTGACACAGCTTTATCAATAATTACCTCATCTTCTTTATCAGATAATCCCAAATCAAGGATATCTGTATCTTCAGTAATGATATCGAGTGAATCTTCCACCGAGTCAATGCTATTTTCTGTTTCATCTTCCATTACAAGATCAAACAGATCGTTGTCATCTATAGTAACTTCTGTTTCTTCACTTATATCCTCTATATCTAGGGGAGCAATACCCTCTACAGTATCATCAAGTGTTAATATAGATAAATCATCTTCCTCTGCTTTTTCTTCCTCTGCTTGTATCTCAACCAATGTGATATGACCAAGCATACTTGAAAGAGATGTTTTTGAGATAGGAAACGTTTTATCATTATTAATAATGATATTTTCTTCAGATAGATCAAATTTTGTATCACCTAATGCAATTTTTAAAGATAATTCATCTATGTGAGACAGTCCACACAATGCTAATAAATTATCATCGGCAGCAATAATTTGATTTGTTTCATTTAGTATATAGTACATTTTATTGACAACTCCTCTTTAGTTACTTTCTTTTTCTAACAAATCCCTGTAAATAGGAATGGTTTCTGATACTTCTGTTTCAGATGCAGGTCTTCTCGCTGCAGTATAACCAGTGACTTCTCCATCGACCACTATAGGTGAAATATGTGAATAAACCCAATAATATCTACCATCTTTTCTTAGGTTCTTTACGATACCTGTCCATTCTTTTCCACCTTGTATCGTGTCCCAAACTTCTTGAAATGCTGCTTTTGGCATATCTGGATGTCTTACGATATTGTGATTCTTTCCTACTAATTCATCTTTAGTATATCCTGATATCTCACAGAATTTTCTGTTCGCATAGGTAATGATACCTTTTAAATCTGTAGAACTAACGATCAGGCCTTTTTCAAAGGTATACTCTTCATCAATTGGATCAGGTCTATTCATAGTATTCTTTTCCCCTTTTTTATAGTGTGTCAAATGTGTCAAATTAAGAAGTGTAGTCCCAGCAAACTTAAAGTCATAAAGTTTACTGTTTGTAACCTGGCTGTCTTCATGAGACCCACGGCTTTCTGTCCTCACTTCACAATGAGTTTAGCTTTTTAACTTAGAGTTATGTATTGTATAATATAGACTACAACATTCAAGTCAAGAAATATTATATACACAATCCCACTCCTAAAACTCTATAACAATTAAACTAAAAATAGAATGAATTAGACAGCTTTTAGTAAAAAATATTAAATTATGTACGATTATGGATTATAATTTTTAATAATGTTTGAAATTTTTTTATTTGTAACTTTTTCAAGTTCTTTATAAGATGCATTCTCAATAGCTTCAAATGTTCCAAAATAATCGAGTAACTTTTTTACAGTTGCTTTGCCTATGCCTTTTTTATTCAGAAGTGAAACTTGTGTATCTTCTTTACGTTTTTTGTTCTGATGGTAGGTAATCGCATAACGATGTGCTTCATCTCTTTGTCTCTGTATCCAGTGAAGACGTTTATCATTTGGTTTAAGCTCAATGAGGCCCTGAGATGTATAGATCATATCTTTGGCTGCACCTTTTGCACGATGTGCTTTGGCATCGAGTTTTTCTTTGGCAATGGCAATCACATCAAGATTTACATGGGCTTCTTTTAGAAGGGTTTTTGCAAGATTGAGATTGGCTTGTCCTCCATCAAGTATCCATAGGTCGGGAGCAGGTTGTTCTTTAAAATTTTCTATACGCCTAGAGAGCATTTCTTTCATTTGCCCATATTCATCACGTGCGTGCAGGGTGTATCTTCGGTACGCATTTTTATCCCATTTGTCTTCGTTCCAAACAACCATACCTCCTACTGTAGCCACTCCCATAAGATGTGAGTTATCAAAAGTTTCTACGCGGTAAGGGATGACAGTAAGGTCAAAGAGATCAGCTATTTTTTGTTCCATGATAGTATCACTCTGTGTTTTACGTAATAACTCTTCACAGTTTTGCAAAGCCAAAGAGATGAGTTTGGCTTTGGGGCCTCGCCTGGGAGTGAGTATCTCTATCTTTTTCTCAAAACGTGTGGAAAGCGTTGTGGCTACCTGCTGGCTGTCTTCAAATGTATGGGCAGTAAGAATTTGTTTGCTTATATTTGGTGTATCTATGGTATAAAATTCTAATAAAGCTTGTTTATAC
>NZ_JBFENQ010000158.1:0-3824 GCF_041551015.1 Sulfurovum sp.
AGTTTCATAGAGATAACCCCTTTACCAGCACGGTTCTGTTCACGGTATTCACTTGCAGTCGTACGCTTACCAAGACCTTTTTCACTCATCATGAGAAGTTCATCATTCTCATCTTCTATGGTCGTAGCACCACAAACGTAGTCACCCTCTATCTTGAACTTGATCGCAGTTACACCACGTGCCACTCTACCGATCTCTCTTGCATCTTCTACTTTAAATCTGATACATAGACCTTTTTTGGTTGCTATAAAAAGCCATTTTGTATCTGGCTTGACGATCTTCGCTTCTACTAAAGCATCATCCTCATCAAGGTTGATCGCTCTTACACCATTAGATCTGATGTTTGAATACTCTGAAAGGTTTGTTCTCTTCACGATACCATTTTGTGTAAAGAATACCAGTCCTTTATCCGCTTCAAAATCAGTCGTAGGAATAATAGCCATGATCTTCTCATCTTGCTGAAGATTAATGAGATTCACTACTGCTTTACCTTTAGCCGTACGTGATCCTTCTGGGATACGATAGACTTTGAGCCAGTATAGTTGTCCTCTGTCTGTTACGAACATGAGTGTATCATGTGTATTTGACGTAAAGAACTTCTCAATGAAGTCATCATCATAGGTAGTAACGGCGATCTTACCTTTACCGCCACGATGTTGTTTCTCATACTGCTTGACCGGTACACGTTTAATGTATCCACGGTGTGTAATAGTCACAACCATTGGCTCATTTGGAATAAGGTCTTCGATGTCTATGTCATCATAATCATCTACGATCTCTGTACGACGTGGTGTTGTATATTTCTCACCTATCTCCACAAGCTCTTCACGGATGATTACATTGATCTTCTCTTCACTTTTCAAGATACCTTCAAGTTCTGCGATAAGTTTAAGAAGTTCATTCAACTCATTCTCGATCTTCTCTATCTCAAGACCTGTAAGACGTCTAAGTCTCATCTCCAGGATAGCTTTTGCCTGTATCTCTGAAAGTTTGAAACGAGCCATGAGACTTTCTCTTGCTTCAACATCATCTGAAGAGGCACGAATGATCTTGATCACTTCATCGATGTTGTCCACAGCGATCTTGAGACCTTCTAAGATGTGCGCTCTTGCTCTTGCTTTTTCGAGTTCGAAGATCGTTCTTCTGATAACCACTGTTTTTCTGTGTTTCAAGAATAGATCAAAGAGTTCAAGAAGTTTAAATACTTTTGGTTCTTTATTTGCGATCGCAAGCATGATGATACCGAATGTCACTTGCATCTGTGTACTTTTGAAAAGGTTGTTAAGGACTATCTCACTCATCGCGTCACGCTTAAGTTCGATGACCACACGGATACCTTCTCTATCTGACTCATCACGAAGTTCAGAGATACCTTCTATATGTTTATCACGTACAAGTTGTGCAATGTTTTCTATCAGTCTTGATTTATTGACCTGGAAAGGAAGTTCATCGATGATGATGATCTCTTTAGAACCTTTTTGCTCTATATGTGTTTTCGCACGTACTTTGATACGTCCACGTCCTGTAGTATACGCATCTGTGATACCCTTGCGTCCAAAGATGATACCGCCCGTTGGGAAGTCAGGACCATGTACGATCTTCATCATATCTTCCACTGTTGAATCTGGGTTGTCTATACGTAATACAAGCGCATTTATAAGTTCATCCAATCTGTGTGGAGGAATATTCGTAGCCATACCAACTGCGATACCACTTGAACCATTAAGAAGTAGGTTTGGTACACGTGAAGGAAGTACATCAGGCTCCTGCATAGAGTCATCGTAGTTTGGTACAAAATCTACCGTGTCTTTTTCAAGATCGCTCAAAAGCTCTTCAGCGATCTTTGTCATACGTGCTTCGGTATATCTCATCGCCGCTGCATTATCACCATCGACTGAACCGAAGTTTCCTTGACCATCAACAAGCGGTGCCTGCATAGAGAAATCCTGTGCCATACGTACAAGTGCGTCATATACAGAGTTGTCACCATGCGGGTGATACTTACCGATAACATCACCGACGATACGTGCGGATTTTTTATAAGGACTTCTGTGTGCAAGATGAAGGTCATTCATCGCATAAAGGATTCTTCTATGTACAGGTTTCAACCCATCTCTTGCATCTGGTAATGCTCTACCTATGATAACACTCATGGAGTAATCAAGGTAACTGGCCTTCATACTATCTTCGATTAACACTTGTCCGGTATTTTGTTGGTCTTCAAACAGATCGCTCATGCATTTCCTTATTGTGTAAAAAATTGCATTCATTGTATCTAACATCGGCTTAAATAAAAAGGCTAAAAAGCGCTTAAAATGGACGCTAGGTATCTTAAAATGGATTTAACATGGATTTAACACTATTTCTATATAATGCACTCTAATATTATATTATGAGGAAAAATAGTGCTAATTGAACAAATAAAAGATATCGTAGATTATGGAGTCATAGGATTGCTCTTTTTCTTGAGTTTTATCACCTTTGCCTATGCTATAGAAAGAGTACTTTTCTATCGTGGTATCAAACTTACAGACTACAGCAATAAGACAGCCTTGGAACTCGACCTCTCAAAACGTTTAGCCACGATCGCATCGATAGGATCAAATGCTCCGTATATAGGATTACTTGGTACCGTTCTGGCTATCATACTTACTTTCTACATCATCGGAGACCAACAAGATACTATCAACCCTGGTGAGATCATGAAGCACTTAGCCTTGGCACTCAAAGCCACAGCCGCCGGCTTGGTAGTAGCGATCCCGGCAACAGTCATCTACAATGCACTGCTTACAAAAGTAGATACGATCTTGGCTCAATGGGAAATTGCACAGGATGAAAAATAAAATGTTAAGACCTTTTTCTAAAATGAACAAAAGCGACCAGTCGCGTGAGCACTCTGCTGAAGAGTCCTTTGTTTGTCTTTGCCAAAAAAGGAACCGTTAATGAGAAGAGAACGCTTTGACAAAATGAATGTCGTACCCTTCATCGACATAGTACTTGTACTACTGGTCATCGTACTTGCCACAGCTACTTTTGTAACCAATCAAACGATCAAAGTGGATCTACCTTCCGCCAGTTCTGAGAAAAATGAAGAGAGAAAAAGTGTACATATAGCGATCAATAAAGAGGGAGAATACTTTTACGATAAAGAGGCTTTAAGCCTTGATCTCATCAAAGAGAAACTGATGAAATTAGATCCAAAAAAAGATCTTGTCTCTTTACACATGGATAAAGAGAGTGCTTTCCAATACTTTGTAAGCATCATAGATATTCTCAAAACCAAAGGGTTTGAAAATATCTCGATTATTACTAAGAAGTAATACCTACTCTGTCATCATCCCATAAGGACGTTTCAGTTTCTCAGTTAACTGGTGTAAACTCACAGAGCGTCCTTCTCTAGCAAATTCTTTTCCATCCATAAAAACTATCATAGTAGGTACAGAAAAGACTTGAAAATGGGCAGAGATCTCCGGATTTTCATGTGCATCCAAATAGATCTGTTTCAGTTGAGAAAAGTTCTCATCAAACACCTCTTTGAATTTGGGTCTAAGCGCATGACATACATTACACTTCTCTCCAGAGAAGTAAAGTAAAACCCCTACTTCGGTTCGTATGGTATTTTGTAGTTCTTCTAATGTCATGCGTTATCCTTGATGATTTTTAAAATTATAACGATTAGGAGCTACAGCTGAGCTTTTTATTTTTAAATGCTTGTGGTGTTGCAGCTGCCCATCTTTCAAACTCAGGATGTTCATCAAATGGATTTTGAGCAATTTTAAAGAGATCATCCACTACAGAAAAATCACCTTTTTCGGCTGCATCTA
>NZ_JBFENQ010000159.1:0-3784 GCF_041551015.1 Sulfurovum sp.
AGCAGCTTCCTGAAATGCGTAACCAAATTGCAGCAGCAATTGAAGTAAAAGTAAAAGAGAGTGTAGATGCACTTCTTAATCAGCCTGTTATCCTTGAATCTGTTGAACTTAGAACTATCAACTTACCTACAAAGATCAAAGACCAGATAGAGAGAGTTCAGATAGCGAAACAAGATGTTACCATCGCAGAACAAGAGAAAGAAAAAGCAAAACAACAAGCACAAAGAGCAGCAGAAGTTGCACGTGGTGAAGCAGAGAGAAATCGTATCGAAGCACAAGGTGAAGCGGACAAGATCCGTATCGAAGCAGAAGAGCAAGCTAAAGCAAATACACTTATCTCAAATTCACTTACACCTAAACTCCTCGAGTTAGAGCAGATCAAAACACAAGCGAAATTTAACGATGCACTTAGAGTCAATAAAGATGCACAGATCTTCCTTACACCTGGTGGCGCAGTACCAAACATCTGGGTAGATGCAAAAGGTAAACAACAACAGCGTTTGATGGGTGAGCAGTAATCTATCTTCTTATATCCTCGGGCTCGTCCCGTGGATCATACTCTTTCTATTTAATTCTTTTCACTCAATATTTACAAAAATATCTTATATCGTATCATGCCATTGGACTAAAGTAAGTCTATACCCCTCTTCCACAGGCAATACTTCATGTGAAAAATAGGGATTACTGGGAAAAATAATCATATCTCCGGCTTCAGGTTTTATTTTGACAGGTTCACCTTCACTATTATAAAGATAATTAAACATCAGTTCTCCACCACTAAAACTCTGAGCTCCATTTTGTACATTAGTCTCATGACTTGTGGCAAAAAGTACCGTAGATAATTTTCGCTGTGGGGCAACAAGCTTAAAACCTATTGTCTCTTTATCAGAATTGATAATTTCACTTGAATCATCTGCATGCTTGACATAGAAAAATCCTTTTTTGTACTCTAACACCTGCACATCTGTTGAAAGTGTTAGAGCAATATTGAAGTATTCCTCTATCACAGGTTTATACTTCATAAATTGTTCATCATAATAGCTCTTATAAAATGTATCTAATTTATATATATTGGTCTTCCGGTACTCTTCTTCAACACCAGATTGAACAATACCAGTAAAAATCTCTTTTTTTACCTCTGCTTTTCTCTTTGTTTCTTCATCTTCTTGCACCAAAGAAGCAAGCTTCTTACAAGAAGCTTTTGAAAAAAAGTTTTTAATAATGAGATAAGGATAATCTTTATATTGATTTGGTAAAAGTTTATTATCGATCTCTATAGTCTCAAACAATGGATCACAATAAATGTGTGTACTGATCTGTATCATTTAGTAAGATCGCAAGGTTGAAATTGACAAAAAATTTGGTGCATAAAAAGCTCCTTGGTCCTTCTTGTTTAGAATGACATTATAGTTCAAAAATCAAATATTTATCCTAAAATATTTCTTAATGTTTAATGATTATATTTTGATCTGTAAAATTCAAAAAAGCTCTCACAATGCATATAATAGATATAATAGCGGCAAATATTTTTCTGATGGAGATTCTCTTATGCAAATAGACTGGAACAAAAATCCTCTCATTCCTGCCATCGCTCAAGACTTTGAGACATCTGAAGTACTCATGCTTGCATACATGAATGAAGAAGCGTATAATCTAACACTTTCTACAGGCTTTGCCCACTACTTTAGCCGAAGTAAACAACGTATCTGGAAAAAAGGTGAGAGTTCTAACCATACTCAGGAAGTAAAAGATGTACTGCTTGACTGTGATGCAGACACTGTGATACTCAAGATAAAACAAAATGGTGTAGCCTGTCATACAGGTCGTAAAAGCTGCTTCTTCACTTCAGTCATACAAGATAAGGTAATCTTAGACAAAGAAGTAGATACAGATGCCATTTACGGTGTTGTAGATACGCTTTACCATACTATCTTAGAACGCAAAAATGCCTCTGCTGAGACAAAGTCATGGACTAAAAAACTTTTAGATGACAAAGAACTGATGCTCTCTAAGATCCGTGAAGAAGCAGATGAAGTCTGTGTAGCCATAAACGAAGAGAGTGATCAACAGGTCATCTATGAATCTGCTGACCTACTCTACCACACTCTAGTAGGACTGGGATACAGAGATATCTCTCCGGACAGAGTAAAACAAGAACTTGCAAGAAGATTTGGATTAAGTGGAATCGTTGAAAAAGAAGGACGCAGGAAATAATCTTTCACCCAACAAATAAAGTGAAAATACATATATTGGTTGGTAACGGAAAGTTCATCACCATAGTTTTACATAGTAAGTCTATACTTTTTAAAGTGTGATGAACTCTCCCATCTCTCTTTTTATTTCTTGCTGGATCATCAGAACATTTAAATAGTATTCTAATTGCTTTCTCTTAACTTCCAGTGTCCCCATTTCGCGTTGATTAACCTGAAAGAGGTCACTTGAACCAACTTCATATTTTTTATTTTCAACTTCTTCAAGCGACTCAACTATTTTAGTTTCTTTATGCCCTAAATCTATATTTTGATTTACAATATCTAATGAATACATTAAATTACTTAGATTTGTTTTCAGCTCCAACAGTAATCGATTTTTTTCTTCTTCAAGTTGAGTGATACCCATTTGTATTTCCATCTTCTTTCCCTTATATCCCCGTCTTTCTAACGGAATATCAAATTGTAATCCAACTTTTATACCGTCTCCATATTTTATATCGTGAACTCCATACGCAAAAAGGTTTAACTTGGGATATTCCGATAGAGTATTATATGCTGTATCTAAATCTAATTTACTCCTTTTAGTCTCTAAAGCTCTAATATCTGGTCTACTCTTTAATGCTTTACTAAACACATTTTGGAAGATTATTTTTTCTTTCTTTACCCTTTTTAATGAAGGCAGGTCATACTTAAGATCAAAGTCTTTTTGAGACATGTTTATATATTTTAAAAATATCTGTAATGCTTGACTATAACTGTTATTTGTTCTAAGAACCCTTTGTTCACGACTAATAATTTGTTGTTTTGATTCGAGTAGTGCAACATCTGAAAGATCTCCTGAATGTACCCTTTTCTCAATAAAACTATTTCTTTTTTTTGCTTTGTACAATAATCTTTTCTCAAGCTTTACGAGTTCATTATAATAGAGAAGTTGATAATATGAAGTCACAATGTGTGCATACAAATTTCTCAAATTGTTTTGTGATTCAA
Organism: Sulfurovum sp.; assembly: GCF_041551015.1. Lineage (GTDB taxonomy): Bacteria > Campylobacterota > Campylobacteria > Campylobacterales > Sulfurovaceae > Sulfurovum. The sequence goes on from NZ_JBFENQ010000159.1 coordinate 3,204, forward strand.
ATGTCGATCTCGTAGCATTTATTGTAGCAGAATCAAGAGTGTATTTTCGTTCATTCATTTCATTCAATAGTGAAAATACAGGTACTTTCACTCCCACACGAAATTCTCCTTCACTGCCGGTTTTAATATTGTTATATTCATGGATTCCTTCAGCATTCCTATACCCTACAATAAGTTCCGTACCGTTTTCTATAGGCTTACTAAAAGAAATATCAGAAAATTCACTATTACTTAGGGGGTAATCTTTTTTATCATATTCAGCAGATAATCTCGTATCAAACCCCCCCTGAGCTGTTTGAATACGTGCTGCATCAATATATTGCTTTCCTACTGCACTGTAAATATAGGGATTTTTTTCTGTTAAATAGCGTTCCATATGATCAATTGTAAAAATTTCTTTACAAAAAGCATCATGAGAAAAAATAAAAATATATATAAAATATCTTAGAACTGTTTTCTTCATTATTTTTTCTCCGGAGTAACCATTTTTGGAGGAAAGGCATTCATCAAACGCCAAAGTTCATACCAGATAGGCACAGTTGACAAGGCAATCCACGCAGTTGCATTTGTTCCCATTCTCA
>NZ_JBFENQ010000160.1:0-3768 GCF_041551015.1 Sulfurovum sp.
AATATAAGGAACAAATATGTCACAATTACCAAAGATCATATGGTCAAAAATCGATGAAGCGCCAGCACTAGCTACGTATTCATTGTTACCAATCGTAAATGCTTTTACTAAATCAGCAGGAGTAGAAGTTGTAGAGAGTGATATTTCACTAGCAGGAAGAGTACTTGCAGCAATGGGTCTTGCAGAAGATGAGTTGTCTAAACTAGGTGAAGTAGTTCTTCAACCAGATGGAAACATTATCAAACTTCCAAATATTTCAGCTTCTGCAGGTCAACTTAAAGATTGTATCGCTGAGCTTCAAGGTCAAGGATATGATATTCCTAACTACCCTGAAAACCCAACTACAGATGAAGAGAAAGCTATTCAAGCTAAATATGCTACTTGTTTAGGTTCAGCTGTTAACCCGGTACTAAGAGAAGGAAACTCAGACAGACGTGCTGCTAAAGCTGTAAAAAGATTTGCACAGAAGAACCCACATAGACTTAGAGCATTCGCTGAAGACTCTAAAGCATATGTTGCACACATGGGTGGAAAAGGTGACTTCTTCGCACATGAAAAATCAGTAACACTTGATAAAGACCAAAAAGTAACAATCGCACTTAACGGTAAAGAGTTAACATCTATCAATGCAATTGCCGGTGAAGTACTTGATGGTACATTTATGTCTATTGCTGCACTTAGAGCGTTCTATAAGCAAACAATCGAAGATGCAAAAGCAAAAGATCTTATCTGGTCACTACACCTTAAAGCTACTATGATGAAGATCTCTGACCCAATTATGTTCGGTCACGCATTTGAAATCTTCTTCGCAGACGTATTCGCTAAATATGCTGATACTTTCAAAGAAGTAGGTGTAAATCCTAACATGGGTATGTCTGACCTTGAGAAAAAGATCGCTGGTCACGCACAAGAAGCTGAGATCAAAGCAGCATTCCAAGCAGCAGTTGATTCAGATGCTCCAAAAATTGCAATGGTTGATTCTGATAAAGGTCAAACAAACTTTAACGCATCAAACGATGTAATTATCGATGCTTCTATGCCTGTAGTGGTAAGAGAAGGTGGTAAACAGTGGGATAGAACAGGTGCTGCACTTGAAACAGTTGCAGTTATTCCTGACTCTACTTACGCTATGTTCCATGAAGAGATGGTAGCTGACTGTGTGAAGCATGGTCAATATGATGTATCAACTATGGGTACAATGCAAAATATCGGTCTTATGGCTCAAAAAGCAGAAGAGTACGGTTCTCACCCAACTACATTTGAACTGGCTGAAGCTGGTACAGTGACAGTAACTGGTGAAGATGGTGTACTTATGAGCTTTGAGTGTGAAGCTGGTGATATCTGGAGACTTGCTAGAACAAAAGATATACCTATTAGAGACTGGGTAAGACTTACTGTTGAAAGAACAAGAATCGAAGGTATCCCTGCAGTATTCTGGTTAGATGAGAACAGAGCTCACGATGCTGAACTTATCAAAAAAGTAAATGCATACCTTGCTGACTATGATACTGATGGTTTAGATATTCAATTCATGAAAGTGACTGATGCAACAAGATTTACAAACGAGAGAATCAGAAGAGGTGAAAACACGATCGCTGTAACTGGTAACGTTCTTAGAGATCACCTTACTGATATGTACCCGATCCTAGAGCTTGGAACATCTGCTAAAATGCTTTCAATCGTTCCATTGATCGCTGGTGGTGGATTGTATGAGACTGGTGCAGGTGGATCAGCTCCTAAGCACGTTGATCAATTCCTTGCAGAGGGTCACTTAAGATGGGATTCACTTGGTGAGTTCTTGGCATTGGCTGAGTCATTAAGATTTATCGGTCAAAAACATGATGATGCTAAACTTAAAGCATTGACTGAAGCGCTAGATGAAGCAAATAATGGTTACCTTGATAACAGTAAAGAGCCAGGAAGAAAAGTAGGACAGCCAGATAATAAAGCATCTCACTTCTTCTTAGCACAGTACTGGGCAGAAGCACTTGCAAATGGTTCAAATGCTGAACTAGCTGCTAAATTTGCACCTGTTGCTGCTGAACTTAAAGAGAAAGAAGCAACAATTATGGAAGAACTTCTTGCTGTTGAAGGTCAACCTCAAGATGTTGGTGGATACTTCCACCCGAACGATGAGTTAGCATCAAAAGCGATGAGACCATCTGCTACACTTAATGCGATCATTGACGCTATATAAGTAAAGCTTCACTGAGTATTGCACCGATCTGGTGCAATACTTGTTACCAAAATGTAAATTTTTTTTGGTATATTATATACTTCTGCAGAGTTATCTTCTGCATCACTTCTTTGTATCTAGTGTAAAAAGATACTATTGACACACATGTGTCATATAGCATAGGGTTGATGTAAACCTCTTTTGTCGCAAAGCATAATTGATAACATAAATTATGAGTTATGTTTTGCTTTGAGGTCCCCTATAGTTCTCAATTAAAGGATTATAATGAAAAAAGGTAAAAAAGTATCGATCATTGGTGCTGGAAATGTAGGTGCAACTGTAGCCTATTCATTGGCGATGAAAGGTATCTGTCACGAGATAGTACTTAGAGACAGAAACATAGAGATCGCTAAAGGTAAAGCTTTAGATATGTCACAAGCAGCCAATGCAGCTAGAATGCACACATTGGTTTCTGTTGCTGAAGATGCTTCAGGTATGGCAGGTTCAGATGTAGTTGTTATTACAGCAGGAAGCCCTAGATTACCAGGTATGAGTAGAGATGATCTTCTTATGATCAATGCTGAGATCACTAAAGAAGTTGTTGCAGATGTAAAAGAACATGCACCTGATGCTATTATCATTATGGTTTCTAATCCTTTAGATGTAATGACATACGTTGCACTTAAAGAGTCAGGATTTCCTAAAGAGAGAGTTATTGGTATGGCTGGTATTCTGGATTCAGCTAGAATGGCACACTTTATCCATGAGAAGATCGGTTATGGAGCAGGACAAATTCGTGCTTCTGTGATGGGTGGTCATGGCGATGATATGGTTCCACTTCCTAAGTTCTCAACAGTTGCTGGTGTACCATTGACTGATGTACTTGATGAAGCGGATATCCTTGAGATCGTTGAGCGTACGAAACATGGTGGAGCTGAAATCGTAGGTTATCTTAAGACAGGTTCAGCATACTATGCTCCTGCAAAGTCTACAGCTCTTATGGTAGAAGCGATCTTAAAAGATACCAAACAGATTCACCCTTGTGCAGTCTATTTGGACGGACACTATGGTCATTCTGATGTAGTTTCGGGTGTACCGGTGGCACTTGGTGCGAATGGTGTTGAAAAACTTTTTGAGATGACACTGAATGAAGGTCAAAAAAATAAGTTTGCTAAAAGTGTTGAGTCAGTAAGAAGTATGATCAATGTACTTAAAGAGAAGAAATTTTTTGACTAAAGGTTATAGATGAGAGAAATTGAATTTGATGTTGTTGTAAAAGCAGTAAAAGATATGATCATGCATTGTGGTACGGATCTACCACAAGATACCTATGATGCACTAGAAGCTGCTATGGAGGCTGAAAAGTCACCTGTAAGTAAAGAGGTTATTCGACAAATACTTGAAAATGCAAACATCGCAAAAGATGAGAAAAGACCACTTTGTCAAGATACTGGTTTAGCAGTATTTTTTGTCAATGTTGGTGAAGATGTACGTATTAAGGGTGGTCTTTTGAGAGATGCCATTAATAAAGGAACTGAAGAAGGTTATACTGAGGGATACTTAAGAGCCTCAACATGTGAGCCGTTCAGTCG
>NZ_JBFENQ010000161.1:0-3756 GCF_041551015.1 Sulfurovum sp.
ACTTTTGTCTTTAATCCCAGTGTTTTAATATAATAAAGTGTAGCAAATGTATTGTAGCCCAATCCAAAACAGATATCTAAAATAGTCAAAGTTGTTTTTTCTTTACTTAAAGCCAAAGCCGGCTTTACATGTTTCTCCAAGGACTCATGAAGCGCACCATCTTTGGTAGAGTGATAAGGTTCATCAAACTCAACAGAAAAAAGCGTATTGGTACCATCTTCGCAAAGTACCAGTTTTTTTTGTTTTCTTAACGATTCGTCATACATCAAGAGTGTCTACAAGCATAAGTATATACACTATTTATTTGCTTCTTTGAGTTGTTTTTTTGTCATTTTTAGTTTTTTGTTGTTCATCACACCTATACCTCTATCTAAAATATTATGTGCGATCAATTGTGCTTCGTCCAACGAGTGCATCTTGTAAGTACCACATTGATAGACATTGAGTTCCGGAATATCTTTTTTACTCTTCACCGCTAGTACATCTTTCATAGACTCTTTCCATGCTTTGGCTACCTCTTTTGCTTTTGGTGATCCAAGAAGTGACATATAAAAGCCTGTACGACATCCCATAGGAGAGATATCTATGATCTCTACATCTTTGCTGTTCAAATGATCTCTCATAAAACCTGCAAAAAGGTGTTCTAGTGTATGAATACCTTTTTGTGATAATGTTTCTTCATTAGGTACACAAAAACGCAGATCAAATACTGTAATGTCATCACCACTTGGACTACTCATCTTTTTAGCAACACGTACCGCTGGGGCGATCATTTTTGTATGGTCCACTGTAAAACTGTCTAATAATGGCATAGGCTTCCTTCAAACTATTTTTTTGATTATAGCGAGATTTACTAATAGAACTAAACTATATGAAGATTTTAAATATCTATGGTGTTAAATATAGGATTTTTTAACTTTGATTTATAGTTGAGTGATAAACTTTACAGCCTCAAGTGCAGTCTTAGATACATTGTCAGTATGTTCTGATAGCAAAGCTTCATCTGCATATCCGCATGTCACCGCAACACTATTTATGTTCGCTGCTTTAGCAGCCAATATATCCATTGGTGTATCACCTATCATCCAATACTTACTTTTATTACTTGGTAATTTTGATAACGCTTTGAAAATAGGTTCCGGGTGAGGTTTTGGATTTTCCACATCCTCTCTACCCACCAATACATCAAAATAGGTCATCAATCCCATATGCTCTAAAAGTTCTATGGAATATTTGGCCGTCTTGGTTGTCACCACGCCTAAAACAGCATGTTTGCTTGCAAGTTCCACCGCTTCTCTCGCTTCAGGAAGTAATACGGTCTTTGCGCATGAGATCTTTCTATAATGCATCTTATATGCTTGTACATGGGCATCTACATGAGCCTCTTCTACACCAAGTGTTGCAAACATGACATCTAAAGGATGTCCAATCTCTTTTTTAATACGTTCATCATCCGGTACAGGTGTATCAAACGTTTCAAAGGCTACTCCAAAACTTTCCAGTATCGCTTCTGTTGAATCTATAAGTGTTCCGTCTAAATCAAATAGTATTATCATCTTCTCTTTCTTTATGCATTAATTTTGGTGCTGAAGCAAGTAATTTTTGTGTGTAAGGATGCTGAGGATCTTCCATAACATCTTCTACCAAACCTTGTTCAACTATCTTACCCTCTTTCATCACAGCCACCTCATCTGCTATCATAGGGATAATAGATAGATCATGTGTGATAAACAAATACGAGACTCCTGATTCTTTTTGCAGTCTGGTAAGTAAGGCTAAGACCTGTGTCCGTACAGAGACATCAAGTGCTGAGGTAGGTTCATCACAAATAATCAGTTCAGGTTCTACAGCCAATGCTCTTGCGATACCTATACGTTGACGTTGTCCTCCTGAAAACTCATGTGGATAACGATGCATGTGGGTAGCTTCCAAATCCACTTTTAAAAGAAGTGCCTCAATATACTGATCCTGTTCTGTTCTACTTTTTGGTCCCACATCCAAACTTATCATACCTTCTCTAATGATATTGGCTATAGTCATTCGAGGATTTAGCGCAGAGAAAGGATCTTGAAACACTACTTGGATCTTACGTCTGTAAGGACTTAAAGCTTTTTTATCTAGCCCAACCAGATTTTGTTTCTGAAAGCGCACCTGTCCCTCTGTCTCATCCAGTAGAGAGAGTATTGCTTGACCTATGGTACTTTTACCGCTTCCTGATTCTCCAACCAATGCCAGTGTCTTTCCCTTTGCAATAGAAAATGTTACATCATCTACCGCCTTGACATACCCTGTTGTTCTTTGAAAAAAACCTTTTTTGATGGGGAAATGTACTTTTAACTCTCGTACTTCAATTAAAGGATCATATACTTTTTCTACTTTGTTGTATGCTTTGGTAGACCTGGCATCTGCCAACAAGCGCTGCGTATAAGAATGTTGTGGATGCGTAAAAAAATCTTTACACACTGCTTGCTCAACTATCTCTCCCTTTTTCATGACTGCAACCCTGTCAGCCATTTCTGAAACTACAGCCATATCATGAGTGATGAACAAAATAGAGAGATCCCTGTGCTTACATATCTTTTTTAATAACCCAAGTACTTGTGCCTGTATCGTAACATCTAACGCCGTTGTAGGCTCATCCGCTATAAGCAGGTCAGGTTCACAGGCAAGTGCAATAGCTATCATCACTCTTTGTTTTTGTCCACCAGAGAGTTGATGCGGATACCAATGGTAACGTTCTTCAGGATCTTTTAATGCAACTTCCCTAAATAATGAGAGTACCTTCTCTTTGATCTGCTCTTTTTTGAGCCCCAAATGCAGCTTTAGTACTTCTGCAACTTGCGAACCTACTGTCATAACCGGGTTCAACGCGGACATAGGTTCCTGAAAGATCATCGCTATAGATTTACCTCGTACTTTTTGCATCTGTGATTCTGGAAGATTAAACAATGCTCTATCTTTTAAATGAATCTCTCCTGAACGCACAACTATGGCTTCAGGTAGCAGTCGCATGATAGCTAATGAGGTTAAAGACTTACCAGACCCAGACTCCCCGACTAAAGCAAAGATCTCTCCATGTTGAATGTCAAAACTGATACGATCCAATAATATTTCACTCCCTACACTCAACGAAAGATTTTTAATGGTTAAGATACTGCTCATACTTTATTCCTAGGGTCCAGTACCGTTTGAATACGGTCAGAAAATAAATTGGCAGCCAAAACCAAAATAAACATGAATACAAATGCCGAAAAGAGTGACCACCACACCATTGGTTCTCTCGCCATCTCCAGTCGAGCCTGATTTATCATATTTCCCCATGAGTGCATCGTTGGGTCGACCCCTACACCTACATATGAAAGTACAGCTTCAGCCAGTACCAAGCCAGAAAAGTCCAACACCACAGAAATAAGAATGATATGCATGAGATTTGGAACAATGTGACGACGAATAATAGTAAACTTGCTCACACCAAATGCTTTGGCTGCGGTTACAAACTCCATTTGAGAGATTTTAAGCGTCTCAGCTCTAAGCAGTCTACATAAACTTGTCCATGAAGTGATCCCAAGGATCAAAATAAGAAATAACAAACGCAGATCAGAACGTTCAAGGGTAGTTTCAAACCATGTTGGATTGTTATTCATCATCACCTGCATAGAGAGTACCCCCGCTGCAATCAGCAATACACCTGGGATCGAAGAAAGCGTTGTATAGAGATACTGGATCACATCATCTACCCAACCGCCAAACAACCCC
>NZ_JBFENQ010000162.1:0-3724 GCF_041551015.1 Sulfurovum sp.
TCTTTTTAATACACTAGGTATCATCGTATGGAGTGTGTCAGGAATTTCATTAGGATACATATTGGGTACAGGAGCAGAACACGTTTTTGGAAAAATTGAAAAGATCGAACATTTTATAGGACTTGTATTGATCATTATTTTTTTAGTTTGGGTCATAAAACCTTATTTTAGCAGTAGAGAAAAAGTTTGAAATAGTAAAGTTTAAATAAATATATTAGATGATTGTTCTATATTGACGTTGTAGGTGATATTTATAATTGGTTGCGGAAACAGGATTTGAACCTGTGACCTTTGGGTTATGAGCCCAACGAGCTACCGGTCTGCTCTATTCCGCGACATATAATGTAGTAAATTGTTTGCTTAAAAAAAAGATTCAGATTAGTGAAAATATTCAGAAGTAAATAATTGGTTGCGGGAGCCGGATTTGAACCAACGACCTTCGGGTTATGAGCCCGACGAGCTACCAAACTGCTCTATCCCGCGACAGGAATTTTAATAAATCTTTTAGGATTTATTTGGAGTGAGATTGTATCTTGATTTAATTAAACCAAGATTAAATCTTATGGATGGGGTAGAGGGATTCGAACCCCCGAATGCCAGTACCAAAAACTAGTGCCTTACCGCTTGGCGATACCCCAATCTTCACAAGCTTAATGCTTATGTGGACGGCATTATAGCACCAAATAGAGCACATGTCAAGAGGATTTAAAAAAAAGTTAAAAAAGTTTCTTAAGTGAAGTACGACATAGGTATAATACTATTAAGAATAATATATTGTATAAAATATTTGGGAGAATTAATGTCTAGCGAAGCGATAAAAAGAGTAGAAAAAGCTATAGAAGAAATAAAAAGAGGAAAAATGGTCATCATGATGGATGACGAAGATCGTGAAAATGAGGGTGACCTTGTATATGCAGCGACTTTCTCTACACCTGATATGGTTAACTTCATGGCAAAAGAAGCCAGAGGGCTCATCTGTACTCCTGTTACAAAAGAGATAGCCACTAAACTTGACCTTGTACCAATGGTAAGTGATAATGTATCTAACTATGAAACAGCTTTTACTGTATCTATAGACTCAGCTAATGCAGAGACTGGTATATCTGCAGCTGAAAGAGATGATTGTATATCCAAACTTGCTAATCCTCAAACAGTCAGTGAAGACTTTGTACGTCCAGGACATATCTTTCCACTTATCGCTAAAGATGGTGGGGTACTGGTGAGAACAGGGCATACAGAAGGTTCTGTAGATCTTTGTAAGCTTGCTGGACTTGCACCTGCAGCTGTTATTTGCGAAATCATCAAAGATGATGGAAAGATGGCACGTATGGATGACCTGGAGATCTTTTCAAAAGAGCATGATATGTCCATTGTTTATATTTCAGACATCGTAGAGTATCGTTTAGCCCATGAAAAACTTATAAAACGAGTTAAAGAAGAAGAGAGTGAACTTAGAGGTATCAAAGTAGGAAAGATCACATACACCGACCACCTCGAGAGAACACATACAGTTATACAGTTTTACAAGACACATGAAACTGCAAATGTGAAGTTTCATAATATAGGTACAGACATAGGACTTGTACTTAACGATAAACGTTTTAATGCACTCAATAACTCTATAGATTATTTAAAGACCAATGGTGGAACACTTATTTTCCTTGATACAAAAGTAATATCAAATGAACAAGCCAAAGAGTTTGGTGTCGGTGCACAGATACTTAAAGACCTTGGTATTAAAAACATTAATCTACTAACTACAAATAAAGATACAGAGTTTGTAGGACTTGCAGGTTTCGGTCTGGATGTAATCGAAAAAATAGAGATTGTTTAAATAAAATGTAACAAATAGGGGTAAATGCTCCTATTTTAAATTTCTTTCTTTTTCTCTTTTAATTCCCCCTCTATTTATGTTAGAATAATTATCATACATATGCAAAGGAATCCTATGTCAAAACAAATTTTTAATCCTAATCCTGAGTTCGCTGCAAATGCAGCTATTAACAGTATGGATGCATGTAATAAGTTACAATGTAAAGCTACAGAAGACTATGAAGGTTTTTGGAAAGAGTATGCTGATGAGAAAATAGATTGGCTGGCTCCATACGATAAAGTACTCGATGAGAGTAATGCACCATTTTATGAATGGTTTACCAACGGAAAGCTCAATGTCTCTAATCAGTGTATCGACAGACACCTTGCAGATAAAGCAGATAAAACCGCTATATTATTTGAAGGTGACAGAGGTGATGTAGAACACATTAGCTATGCTCAACTCTCATTACGTGTTAACAAAATGGCAAATTTACTTAGAAATGAATTTGGCGTAGGTAAAGGTGACAGGGTTGTGTTCTATATGCCAATGATCCCTGAGGCAGCGTATGCAATGCTTGCCTGTGCACGTATTGGGGCTATACACTCTATCGTATTCGGCGGATTCTCTGCGGAGGCATTGAAAGACCGTATCGAAGATGCTGAAGCGAAGATTGTTATCACTGCTGACGGTGCTTACAGAAAAGGTAAACCTTATATGCTTAAACAAGTGGTTGACGAAGCACTCTCACAAGGTGGGAATAGTGTTGAAGCGGTACTTGTTGTAAAAAGAAATAATGAAGAGATAGAGTGGGTAGAAGGCAGAGACCATAACTACAATGAGCTCATCACTTCTCAGCATGCCGAATGTCCTTTTGAACTTATGGACAGTGAAGACCCTCTCTTTCTTCTCTATACAAGTGGTAGTACAGGAAAACCAAAAGGTGTACAACATTCAACTGCAGGATATATCCTTTGGGCACAAATGACTATGGAATGGGTATTTGACGTTAAAGGTAAAGATGTATTTTGGTGTACTGCAGATATTGGCTGGATTACGGGACATACTTACATTATCTATGGACCGCTTGCAGCAGGTACAACAACGGTGATGTTCGAAGGTGTACCAACATACCCAGATGCTGGACGTGCATGGAAAATGGTACAAGACCATAAGATTACTCAGTTCTATACTGCACCAACTGCAATTCGTGTATTGCATAAGATGGGTGAAGATGAGCCAAAAAAATATGATCTTTCTTCACTTAAGGTACTCGGAACAGTGGGAGAGCCAATCGATCCTCCGGCATGGAAATGGTATTATGAAACAGTAGGTAACTCTAAATGTGCCATTGTTGATACATGGTGGCAGACAGAGACAGGTGGGCATATGATCTCTCCTCTTCCTGGTGCAACGCCTATCAAGCCGGCATGTGCAACCTTTGCACTTCCAGGTATCATGGCTGAGATCATTGATCCCGATGGAACGCCTAAAAAAGTAGGTGAACCTGGACTACTATGCATTACAAAACCTTGGCCGGCTATGATAAGAAATGTTTGGGGTGATCCTGAACGTTATAAAAAAGCATATTTTAGTGATGCAGTGAAAGATGGTAAACCTGTGTATTTCTCTGGTGATGGTGCAGTACTTGATGAAGATGGATACATTACGATCACAGGTCGTGTAGATGATGTTATCAACGTTTCAGGTCACCGTATGGGAACAGCAGAGATCGAAGCAGCAGTAAAAAAAGATGATTCTGTAGCTGAAGTTGCTGTAGTAGGGCGGCCACATGACATTAAAGGTGAGTCTATTTTTATCTATATCGTCCTAAAAGAAGGGCATATCAACAAAGATATTAAAAACCATATCAATGATCTACTTGCAACTGAGATCGGGAACATAGCTAAA
>NZ_JBFENQ010000163.1:0-3686 GCF_041551015.1 Sulfurovum sp.
GGTGCGACTTTACCCGCTATTTGGCTCATGGGTTCAAGTAAAGGTATCCTTCCTCCCTCTTGTAATGTTTCATATGCTATAGCGATGACTTCTTTTTCTTTCAGAACCTCAGTTAATTCCTGAAAGGGTGCAAGATGAAGATAGGTAAAAAGTATTTGTCCCGGTTTTAAAAAATCATACTCTTGGGGTTGAGGCTCTTTCACTTTTAAGATCATTTCACAAGTATCAAATATCTCTTTGGAACCTTGAAGAATGATTGCACCGACTTCTGTATAATCCTCATTTGAAAACCCACTTTTTTCTCCAGCATCTTTCTCTATATAGACTTGATGTCCACCTTGAACAAGTACTTTAACGCCAGAGGGAATAATACCAACCCTATTTTCCTTCTTCTTTATCTCTTTTGGAATACCAATTTTCATCTAAAATATCCTTTTAGTTAAGTAAATTATCATAATAATTTCTTATACTGAAGATTCTCCCATTAAAGAGAAATAAGAGTTTTAAAAACTATTCTTTAATCCTCTAGTCCGACTTTAGTCCTTGCTATAGGATTCACTCTTAATCTTTCCACAGGTATGGGTTTGGCACTTTTTTCACATATACCGAATGTTCCATTGTTTATTTTACCAAGCGCATGCATAGTCTCTTTAAGCTCATGTTCCTGCTGATGTAAAATAGTATTATCTTTCTCACTAAGACTATGAAGAGATGCAAGATCTTCCATATCATTGATCCCATCATCACTGCCCACACTCTCTAATTCTGATCGAAGCTGTTCTATATTACCCTCAATCTGTACTAATTTATCTTTAAGTATTTTTTCAAATTCACTAAAATCAATGTCATCTCTTTTTTTCATAATTGACTCCTCTTTCTAATTTATTTCGATTCAAATAAAATCAAACTATGGTACATAAACCAAAACATCTCTGGATGTTTCTCTTAAAATATATGTTGCCACACTCCCCAATAATGCATTGAAACCTGACGTGCCTCTAGAACCCATAACTACAAGATCATATGAACCATCTTCAACATAGTTAACTAATGCCTCTTTCGTATAGAGTTCTCCATCAATCACCTTCCCTTTTTTGACAGAGACTGCTTCCATGAACTCTTTTAAATCATCTTTTGCACAGGATTTTGCAACATCATTATATTGTGAAAGATCACGCCCTACTACAGCATAAGGACCTTCCATATAAATAGTTTCAAATGCATTGACTATATTTATTTTTGACGTTGGAAAAATATCCTTAGCAAATAATACACTCTGTTTAGATTGCATCCCAAAATCTGTTGGCGCTATAACGTTTTTATATGAAGTTTTTACACTATTTTTAACGATCAATACAGGTAAATGACTTTTATTTGCAACTTTTTGAGCTGTCGTGCCTAGAAAACCTTTTCGACCTTTTGACTTACTATGCCCACCGATAACAATCATATCTGCATGATTTAATTTTGATTCATAGAGTATGATATCATCTGCATTACCTTCTTTCACAAAAATAAAATAAGGCACATTAAACTCTCTGTTTAGTGTTTTTATCTTTTTTTCTATTGTCTTTGTGATACTCTCTTTATCTATACTTATATCTTTGGAACCAAAATAAGCTGGTACCTCTAACCAAGGTGTTCGAACTGCATGAACAATAAACAATGAAGCCTTATGCTCATTAGCTATACTTAAAGCTCTTTTTAAAACATTATTTGACTTTTCTATAATATCTAACCCTACAACTATTCTATTAAGCTTTTTCATAATCTACCTACCTTTTTTAAAATTTTAAGATCTTTTTTCTCTGTACCTATTTATATTCTACTATTAAAAAACTTAATAGTACAACTCAAATATATTAATGCGATTGTTAAAATAAAGAGTGTAAAATAAGTGACTTATCAAATAAATATGTACTAGACCCATAGTCATAAAAAAAGAGGTTGAGCATCAATTTTCATACAAAAAACATTGAACAGACATTCTCAATTTTGGAAACAAATTCTGCTGGTCTGACAAGTGAGGAAGTGAACAAGCGCCAAGAGAAATATGGTTTAAACATTCTCCCCTCAAAACCTGATATGACACTTTTTGTACACTTCTTACAACAGTTTAAAAGTCCTATAATTTATGTCTTGCTCATAGCAGCATTGATGGCACTTATCATTAAAGAGTATACAGATGCAGGTTTTATACTGCTTGTTTTACTGCTTAATGCAGTGATTGGAACCTATCAAGAGTATACTGCATCTGAAAAAGCAAAACTTCTTCAAAATCTTATCAAAACCAATGCCATGGTAATGCGGGATGGTGTCATACAAGAAATTGATAGCCGTCATATTGTAACCGGTGATATGCTTATCTTTGAACCGGGTACAAAGGTGGCAGCAGATATCAGGTTGACTGATAGTAAAAACCTTATTGTTGATGAATCATTACTGACAGGAGAATCCATTGATGTCAACAAAGATGCACACTTTTTAAGCGATAATAATAATCTTTTGATCCCAGAGAGAAAAAATATGCTCTTTGCTGGGACATATATTTCCAGTGGTAGAGGTATGGGCGCTGTAACTAGCATAGGAAAAGATACAGAAGCAGGCAAGATCGCAGAGCTACTTAGTAAAAAAAGTAAAGCCAAGATACCTTTAATAGAAAAAATGGAAAAACTTACTTTTAGTATCTCTATTGTTATTGCAGTGGTGGTTGTTCTACTTTTTGTGATAGGTGTTCTCAAAGGAATGGAGTTTTACGCACTCTTCCTTTTTTCTGTAGCACTTGCAGTTTCTACTATACCAGAAGGACTTCCCGTAGCTATTACAGTGGCCTTGACATCAGCCTCTTTATCTATGTCCAAAAAAAATGTCATTATACGTAAACTGGCTGCTATTGAAGGGCTTGGGGCTTGTACATTGGTAGCCAGCGATAAAACAGGAACATTAACTCAAAATAGACTAAGTGTTGAATACTTTATATCACCACATAAGGTTTATGATACCAACACGCTACATGAAGCACATGATAAAGTATATCTTGCTTCCATTCTCTGTAATGAAATGCATTATGAAACATCAAAAGAAGGTAGTGTAGATTTTTTTGGAGATCAGGTAGATATTGCATTGGCACAATTTGCAGCGAATGCAGACGAATCTTACATTACCAGTTCAAAATCATACAGAAAGATAGATGAAATACCCTATGAACCGATTAATCGTTTCTCAGCGGTAATGATGGAGCTTGATGATACGATTTTTCAGTTCAGTAAAGGTTCTCCTGAAACTGTACTTGGGCACTGTAATGTAACAGAAGAAGAAAAAAAAGAGATCCTATCGGATGTAGATGCATGGGCACTTAAAGGATACAGAACCATTGCACTTGCACATAAAGAATCAATAGATGAATCTACTATCAATCTTAAAAACTTTACGTATCTTGGTTTTGTAGCCATCATCGACCCGGTAAGAGAAGAGAGTCCTGATGCCATAAAAAAAGCACAAGAAGCAGGCATCAAAGTGGTAATGATCACAGGAGATCACCCCAATACAGCACTTTCTATCTCCCAAAAACTTGGCATTGCCTCTTCTTATGAAGAAGTGATGAGTGAAAAGGAGTTACTGGCATGGGAGAATGGTGGGGCAAAAGCAGAAGAATTGAAAGATAAAACCGTCTTTTCTCGTGTGAC
>NZ_JBFENQ010000164.1:0-3679 GCF_041551015.1 Sulfurovum sp.
ATGATTTTGTAGCACTGATCAAAAACTCTGGTTTTCAACCCATAGAACGTGATAGCCTTTATAATGAGTTGAAAGTCTATTAGTATGGAAAAACGTTATTATCCTTATGAAGATTTTTTGGCCGATACAAAAGATCTGACAAAACAAATAGACTGGAAATTTGACAGCATTATCGCTATTGCCAGAGGAGGGATGTCTTTAGCGCATCTGCTTGGTGAATATTATAATATTAGAGAAGTCTACAGCATCAACACTATTGGATATGAAGATACGACCAAATTAGCAAGTGTTAAAGTGTTTAATATCCCGGAACTAAATGAGTCTAAAAGCGTACTCATTGTGGATGATATAGTAGACAGTGGTGATACCTTAGTCGAAGTTTTAAAGGTATTGCGTCAAATGTATCCAACTGTGATATTTAAAACAGCTTCACTTTTTTATAAGAAAAGTGCTAGAATAGCCCCAGATTGGTATGTGCGCGAAGCAGATAAATGGATTGATTTTTTTTGGTCTGTAGATTTAAATAGGAAGATATAAAATGGTATTAATGATAGACAACTACGACAGTTTTACTTATAATGTAGTACAGTATTGTAGAGAACTGGGAGCAGACTTAAAGATCATACGTAATGATGAAATGACGATAGATGAGATAAAAGCATTGAATCCAGATAAAATTATTTTGTCTCCTGGACCTGCCACGCCAGATGATGCAGGCGTTACACTGGATGTGATTAAGGAATTTGCAGATACTACACCTATTTTTGGTATTTGTTTGGGACATCAGAGTATTGCACAGGCTTTTGGTGGAGAGGTGATAAGAGCTAAAAATATGATGCATGGTAAAACGTCACAAATTGTTGTAGATGCCGAGACGCCTATTTTCAAAGATCTTCCACATGAATTCAGAGCTACACGTTATCATTCTCTAACGGTCAAAAAAGAGACTTTGCCTGATTGTATTATTGCAACATCACACAGTAAAGATGATGATGAAATCATGTCACTACAGATCAAAAATAAACCTATTTATGGTGTGCAGTTTCATCCTGAGTCTATTATGAGTGAACATGGACATGAAATGCTAGACAACTTTTTAAAACTCTAAGAACCTGATTATGAAAAAACAGCATTTCTTTTTAGCATTATTTTTTTATGCTATAGCTGTTTTTTACCTTGCGATAACAACCCCTATTACTGCGCATGAGGCAAAAATTCTTTATACTTCAGATGATATTGTAGGTACATTGATGAGGTGGGGTGAAAGCCTTGGAGCCGGATTTATAGGATTAAGAGCTTTTTTCCTCTTTTTTGGTTTTATAGCTATTGGGCTTTTTTATGAACTTAGCCGACGTCATTTTCAAAAATCTAAAGATGTCTATCTCTCTACACTGATTTTTATGCTTTTACCTGGTATCCTTACCGCTACAACTTTGGCCAATGTCGCTATTATTGTATTACCGCTTGTGTTACTTTTTGTATTGCTTTATGAAAAAGGGCATTACCTTTTACTTCCCCCTATCATGCTTGCACTTTTTTTCATTCATGAAGCTTCCATCATTTTCTTTGTCGCCGTGTTACTTTACTCAGTGATGCACAAAGAGAAGAAATTAGCTATTTTTTCTCTTTGCTTTCTTTTGGCTTTTGTCTATTTAGCAAAAGGTATAGAGATAGGGGGACCGCCTTCCGGACATTTTGTAGAAATATTCGGATTGTATGCCACTGTTTTTTCACCGTTATTGTTTCTCTATTTTTTCTATGCGATGTATCGAATTTTACTTAAAGAAAAGAAATCACTTATCTGGTACATAGCATTTACAGCACTTGCGTTTTCACTACTCTTATCTATTAGACAACGAGTCCATATCACTGATTTTGCACCTTACGTGATGATTGCTATTGTACTTATGTTGGATGTATTTAATCATACGATAGGAGTACGTTTGCCAGAGCATCAGAAACAGCATAAACGTGGTTTTATCGTAGTGATGTCATTTCTGGTATTAAGTGTTTTTCTCATAGTGGGACATAAATTACTATTTTTAGTGCTGGAGGATCCTAGAACACATTTTGCACATCGTGTATACAAACCATACCTATTGTCACAGGAGTTAAAATCTGAAGGTATCGAGTGTTACGATGGGGCACATGGAAGAGAACGTTATCAGTTAAGATATTATAATATTCTTCCTTGTCCTGAATAAAAACATATAAGCTTCCAAAACTGTTTCTAATATACACAATATTTATTTTATACTTATAGTTTTTATTACTTATACAAAAGTCAAATCTATCTAATGCTAGACTATAAAGAACTAAACTAAAGGAGAACTCGATGGCTCAAAAGGCGATTAGAGAGTATGACGCAAAGTCAATTCTAGCAAAACACTGGGATAAGTATTTCCCAGATTTTACTTATGCATATGAGACTGTAATGGTTCAAAATGGATCAGAATTAGCAGAAGCTGCAAAAACACACACATGGTTAAATGAAAAATCATTGGTTGCAAAACCAGATATGCTTTTTGGTAAAAGAGGTAAAAATGATTTAGTACTTTTTAAAGATGCTAAACCAGGTGACGTTTCATTAGCTAAGGCAATTAGCTGGATCGATGAAAAATCAAGTACAGAGCAATCAGTGTATTTCTCATTTGACGGTGATACTCCAACAGGTGAACCATCAGTGGACATGTTGACTCACTTTGTTGTTGAGCCATTTACGCCACATGCACAGGAAGAAGAGTATTATATCTCTGCTACATGTGTAGGTGATGATGATGTACTTTATATGTCTGCTGAAGGTGGAATGGAAGTTGAAGAAGGTTGGGAAGAAAAAGTAACTGAAGTTACTTTCAAGATCACTGACACTGAAGAAGAGATCGCTGATAAAATCAGAGCGAATGTGCCTGCTGATGTTGCAGAAAAAGACAAAGCAGCTTTTGCTGAGTTTGCCATTGGTTTCTTTAAAGCATACAGAGAGCTTAACTTTGCATACCTTGAAATCAACCCGTTTGTAATGCAGGGTAACAAGATCGAACTTCTTGATATGGTTGCAAAACTAGATGACACTGCCGGATTTATGATGGTAGAACAGTGGGGTGATGTTGAGTACCCAACTGCATTTGGTATGGAAGAGAAATCTCCAGAAGTATTGGCAATTGAAGAAGCAGATGCTAAAACAGGTGCTTCACTTAAATTGACACTTCTTAAACCAGAAGCTCGTATCTGGACGATGGTTGCCGGTGGTGGTGCTTCAGTTGTTTATGCTGATACGATTGCTGATCTTGCTGGTATTGATGACCTCGCTAACTACGGTGAGTACTCAGGTGGACCAACAACTGGTGAGACTAAGTTCTATGCAGAAACACTTCTTGATCTTATGACAAGAGAAAAAGATGCTCAGGGTAGAGATAAAATCCTTATTATTGGTGGAGCTATCGCTAACTTTACAGATGTTGCTAAAACATTTACAGGTATCATTCAGGCATTTGAAGAATATGCAGACAAGATGAAAGAAATTGGTATCAAGATCTATGTTAGACGTGGTGGACCAAACTACGAAAAAGGTCTTAAAGATATTAAAGAAGCAGCAGATAGACTTGGTCTATGGATCGATGTATACGGACCAGAGACACACGTAACTGATATCGTTAGAATGGCAGTAGAGGCATAAGGAGAG
>NZ_JBFENQ010000165.1:0-3605 GCF_041551015.1 Sulfurovum sp.
AACCCAAATAACCTAGTGAGAGCGACAATCCAAGCACTTACTAGAATTAAAGCGTAAGGGGTAAAGTATGGGTTTACATAATTTACAACCTGCTCCAGGTTCAACTCGTAACAGAAAAAGAGTTGGTCGTGGTCAAGGTTCAGGAACAGGTAAAACAGCTGGACGCGGTCAAAAAGGTCAAAAGTCTAGATCTGGTTACAGTAGAAAAAGAGGTTTTGAAGGTGGTCAAATGCCACTTTACAAAAGATTACCTAAAATCGGTTTTACTTCTACAGTTGAAAAGCCATATGTGATCAATGTAGAAAAAATTAAAGCAATCGCTGAACTTTCTGAGATTACTCTTGAGACTATCAAGTCAGTTCATAAATTACAAAAAAATGTAACAAAAGTGAAGTTGATTGGTGTATCTGCAAAAGATCTTGCAGCTAAAATCAAAGACGATGCTGTTACAACAAGCGGAAAATAATTATGGGCAATGCTTTAACTCAAAAAATCCTGATTACATTGGGATTCCTTTTTGCGTACAGAGTTTTAGCCTATATCCCAACTCCAGGTGTTGACTTGAATGTTATCAAAGAGTTCTTTGATAGCAATACAAACAACGCCCTTGGGCTAATGAATATGTTCTCTGGTAATGCCGTTGAACGTTTAAGTATCATCTCTTTAGGTATCATGCCTTATATTACTGCTTCCATCGTTATGGAACTTCTTGCAGCAACTTTCCCAGCACTTGGTCAAATGAAAAAAGAACGTGACGGTATGCAAAAATATATGCAAATTATCCGTTATTTCACTATTTTTATTACTGTAGTACAAGCTATCGGTGTATCTATGGGACTTCAAAGTATGACGGGCAGAGCAGGACAGAGTGCAGTAATGATTGATCCAATGATGTTTACAGTGATCACTACCTTCTCTATGTTGGCAGGTACGATGTTGCTTATGTGGATCGGTGAACAGATCACACAAAAAGGTATTGGTAATGGTATATCACTTATTATCTTCGCTGGTATTGTATCTGGGTTACCTTCTGCGATCGGTAATACTGTTAGAGCTGTAAATGCAGGTGAGATGAACTTCTTGGTTGTACTTGGTATTTTAGCAATTATGCTGATTACTATCTTGGCTATTATCTATGTTGAACTTGGTGAGAGAAGGGTTCCTATCTCTTATTCAAGAAAGACTATTATGCAGAATCAGACAAAGAGAGTGATGAACTATATTCCTGTAAAAGTAAACCTTTCAGGTGTAATTCCTCCAATCTTTGCTTCAGCTGTATTGATGTTCCCATTGACAATGCTTCAGTCAAGTACTACACCATTTTTGGTAGCGATTGCTGACTCATTGGCACCAGGTGGGATCACATTCAATGTGGTTACTTTCTTACTTGTTATGTTCTTTGCATTTTTCTATGCGTCAATCGCATTTAATGCTAAAGACATTGCAGACAACTTGAAAAGACAAGGTGGATTTATCCCTGGTGTTAGACCAGGTGAACACACTAAAGAATTTTTAAATGAAGTTGCAAGTAGATTGACTGGCTCAGGTGCAGTATATCTTGCGATCATTTCAACGGTACCATTTATGATTATCTCTGGAATGGGCGCGTCTTTCTACTTCGGTGGGGTTGCTGTACTTATTATCGTTCAGGTTGCACTCGATACAATGAGAAAAATCGAAGCACAAAGAACAATGAATCAATATGATACATTGGGTAATGTAGGTCTATAATGGCTATTGCTATTCGAAAACCTGATGAGATCGCTAAGCTCAAAAGAGCTGGCGAGATCGTTGGAAAAACACTTCAATATCTTCAAAATATAATCAAACCAGGAATGACACTTAGTGAAATTGATGCTTTAGGTGAAGCTTATATCCGTGGGCATGGTGCTGAACCATCGTTTAAAGGATTGTATGGATTTACCGGTTCTGTATGTACTTCACTTAATGAAGTATGTATTCATGGTGTTCCTACAGATAGAGTGATTGAAGAAGGTGATGTACTCGGCTTAGATATCGGTACAAAGCTGGATGGTTATTTTGGTGATGCCGCGATCACAATGGCAGTGGGTAAAATATCTGCTGAAGATGAGGCACTGATAGAATGCTCAAAAGGTGCACTTTATCATGCAATAGACTCTATCAGAGAGGGGATGCGTTTTAAAGAATTGACAAAGATTCTTGAAGATTATATTGTTTCGGCAGGATTTGTTCCATTGCGTGATTATTGTGGACATGGCATAGGGACAAAACCTCATGATGAACCAAATATCCCTAACTATCTTGAGGGGAAAACAAATCAAGGGCCCAAAATTAAAAATGGTATGGTCTTTTGTTTGGAACCTATGGTATGTCAAAAAAGTGGTATTCCTGTACTGCTTGATGACAAATGGTCAGTCATTAGTGAGGACCAATGTAGAACGGCACACTATGAGCACCAGGTTGCTGTAGTAGATGGTAAAGCAATCATATTGACTGAAGCATAAGCTTCACGATTTTGACCAATATTAGTATTTAAAGTAGAAAATTCATAAAGGAATACAATGGCTAAAGATGATGTAATAGAAATTGACGGTAAAGTAGTTGAAGCATTGCCAAATGCGACATTTAGAGTAGAATTGGATAATGGACATATTGTCCTTTGTCATATTGCAGGTAAAATGAGAATGCACTATATTAAAATTCTTCCAGGCGATACTGTAAAAGTGGAGCTTACTCCATACAGCCTTGATAAAGGCCGTATCACATTTAGATACAAATAGAGCGGGAATCTTCTCGTTCATCAGGCATTTACACTTTTACTGTAAATGCTACCCTCTTTTTTTTAATCCACCTTACATTTTAATATAAGATTAACTTAATAAATATTTCGGTATAATCCCCATCCCTAAAACTATTAGGCTTTAGGAAACTGCGCGAAGAATCTTTGATTAAGTCGCACCGATTACTCAAGGGTTGGATTATGATACGTCAATAATCCACGCAAAATAGGGGTGTTTATTAAACATTCTAGGTGCAAATATATCGTAGGAGTAACCAATGAAGGTTAGACCATCAGTGAAAAAAATGTGTGATGACTGTAAAGTTATTAAACGCAAGGGTATCGTACGCGTGATTTGTAAAAATCCAAAACATAAACAAAGACAAGGATAAACATGGCACGTATTGCAGGTGTTGATTTACCACAAAAGAAAAGAATGGAGTATGCACTTACTTACATTTTTGGTATTGGCTTGACAACTTCAAGAAAAATTCTTGATAGAACAGGTGTTGATTATAACAAAAGAGTACATGAACTTACAGATGCTGAAGCAGCAACAATTCGTAATGATATTCAAGAAAATGTTATGGTTGAAGGTGATCTTAGAAAAAAAGTGACTTTAGATATCAAAGCACTTATGGATCTAGGTTCATATAGAGGTCTCAGACATAGAAAAGGTCTACCAGTGCGTGGACAAAAAACTAAGACAAATGCGCGTACAAGAAAAGGTAAGCGTAAAACTGTCGGTGCGGCATAAGGAGTAGGTTAGATGGCTAAGAAAAAAGCAAAAAAAAGTATTGCTAAAGGTGTAGTATACGTAGCTGCAACTTTCAATAACACTGTG
>NZ_JBFENQ010000166.1:0-3563 GCF_041551015.1 Sulfurovum sp.
AGATGGTGCCTATAAACGTGGTCAGTCTGTAGGAAAAGCAGGAAAGCATAGACATGCAATGAATTATTGTCGTGCACTGAATTATGCGGGATATAATGATTGGAGATTGCCTACAGCAGATGAGCTAGCGCATGTCCATGCTCCGCAAGAGAATCCATTTTCGTACTATCGTGGGTCAGACTTTTGGTCGTCTACTCCTACCACAGAGAATAGGTATTATGTTATCTTTACCGCAGATGCAATGCAATATGCACGAAAACCAAGTGAGTCTAATTATATTAGATGTGTACGTTGTCTAGATGAAGGGTATGTTTTTTCTAGATCTGAAGACGTAAAATAGTTTTTTAGAGGATTTTAATCTCTTCTATCAGCTCTATATCAAACATCTTTAAAACCTCACTTTTTGCCAAGTCCATAAGAGACTTGGCATCCTCAAATGTCCCCCCACCTAAATTGACCAGGAAATTGGCATGCACATTGCTCCATTGCATTTGACCTTTTCTTGTACCTTTTAATCCAACCGCTTCTATAAGACGTCCGGCATAATCTCCTTCAGGGTTTTTAAACGCTGAACCTGCACTGGGTTCATGAGGCTGATTGGACCGTAGGTTGAGCAGATCATCTAGGAGCTTTTGGTTAAAACCATGGTGTATCAAAAATCTTGCATGGGTTGCAATGCCCCCTAGTTTAGCGAAACGATAACCGTGTTCTATATCTTGTGCTAAAACCCATTCTCCATTGATCTTTACAGAGTGCAAGATATTAAATATCTCATACTCTTTGACACCAGCATTCATGGCAAGCATTCCCCCAAGTGTTCCTGGAAGTTTAGCACAGAACTCAAAACCTGCTATGTCATGTTTTTTCGCATAAGAGACGATACGTCCTGTAGGCATTGCCGCACCAATGGTCAACATGTTTTCTTTTTGTGTAATAGTCGCAAAATCTTTAGAGAGCATCATCAATGGGGGTGGGATAGGTGAAACAAGCAGGTTGTTCGCTCCACCGATGAGGTATCTGTCCGCAGGGATGGTATCCCCTTCTTCTATCATGAGTACCTGTGTGGGTTGTCCTATCTTAATACTGGAGTATTTGGAGAAGTCTATAGTTTTATAAAACATTTAGCTGTTCCGTAGTGCTTCATACTCTTTAGGGATTAAATAATCTTCTGTCTTGATAGGTGACTCCCATAGACCATGTTTAAATCCTATGTCATATAGTCTGTCCAGTGCTTTAAGTTGAAGGTCAGAGAGTTCGACAGATTCATCGGATGCATACATATCAAGATATTTTTTAAGCATTTCATCTGAGATTCGTACAAGATTGTCTGCTTCAAGTTTGGCACAGAGTTCTTCTTTTCTCTCATTAGCTATTTTGACACCCTCTATTAGAATATTCTCTATCTCTATGGCACGGTTTAATGGTAAGCTTCTTCGTATAGCCATACCACCAAGAGGCAGAGGCAGTCCCTCTCCTGCCAATTCTACCCAAATATCCCATATTTCTTTTTCTACTTCCAAACTTTCATCAAAATCCAAGATGGATTCATGGATCAGAACGCCGGCATCTACTTTACCAGAGACAACCGCATCCTCGATCTCGAGGAAATCCATATAGACAGGCCTTGCATCAGGATAATAAATCCTGAAAAGCATGGCATTTGTCGTATATTTTCCAGAAAGGGCTACTTTAAAATTACGTTTGAGCTTTTTGTCTTTGCGTCGTATGAGTTTCGGACCATACCCTTCCCCGAAACTGACGGCTGTACGAAGTAAAGCATATTCATTTTTTATGAGTGGATACATACCAAAACTGATAGCAGAGACATCATATGTTCCTCTAAGGGCTTCTACATTGAGCGTTTCAATATCTAGTCCAATGTTTTCAAAGGTATAGCCTTTGGTCTCAACCCAACCAAATTTAATGGCAAAATACATAAAAATATCATCTGCATCTGGAGAATGGGCTAATTGGATTGGGTTCATAGGCTAAGGTACTCACTTTGTTTAGTATAGATGTATTTTATCATTGTTTGTATTTGGGGTAACTTTTTCGCTAATTTCATAAAAAACATGTCAATTTGACATATTTTTGAAACTTGTATAGGAAACGTATTAGAATGGTGCTAGAATTCAACATTAAGGTTAAGGATATGACAATGGCAATGGACGCAAACAAACAAAAAGCACTGGACATGGCAATCAAACAAATTGACAAAACGTTTGGTAAAGGTACCCTTATGAGACTGGGAGATAAAGAGTTTGAACCTATCGAATCTATATCAACAGGGTCACTTGGATTGGATATGGCTTTAGGAATCGGTGGTATTCCTCAAGGGCGTATTATAGAGGTTTATGGTCCTGAATCATCAGGAAAAACCACACTTGCACTGCAGACGATCGCCTCGGCGCAGAAAAAAGATATGGTTTGTGCCTTTATAGATGCGGAACATGCATTAGATGTAGTATATGCTAAAAATCTAGGGGTAGATACAGATAATCTTTTGGTTTCACAACCAGACTTTGGGGAACAGGCTCTTGATGTTCTAGAAACACTGACCCGTTCAGGAGCTGTTGATTTGATTGTTGTCGATTCTGTTGCTGCGCTTACACCAAAAAGTGAGATTGAGGGTGACATGGGAGATACGCATGTTGGACTTCAGGCCAGACTTATGTCTCAAGCATTACGTAAACTTACTGCGATCTTACATAAAACAAATACAACGGTGATCTTCATTAACCAAATTCGTATGAAGATCGGTACAATGGGATATGGGTCACCAGAGACAACAACTGGTGGTAATGCATTGAAGTTTTACTGTTCAGTGAGAATTGATGTCCGTCGCATCGCTACATTAAAACAAGGTGAATCTTCCATAGGTAACCGTGTCAAAGCAAAAGTGGTGAAAAACAAAGTGGCTCCACCATTTAGACAGGCAGAGTTTGACATTATGTTTGGTGAGGGGATCTCTTTTGTAGGTGAACTAATTGATTATGGTGTCAAAATGGACATCATAGACAAATCAGGTGCATGGTTCAGTTATGGCAGTGAGAAACTGGGGCAAGGTAAAGAGAATGCAAAAATCACTATTAAAGAAAATCCGGAAATGATGGCAGAGATAGAAGGCAAAATCAAAGAATCCCTTGGTTTTGGTGAAGGTCTGACGGTAGATGAGAGTGAGATGGATGAAGATTAAGTTTTAACTCCTTACCTAAAATCTCAAATACGATTTGAGATTTTAGGCTTATTTGATATAAAATTATCATACCCTTCCCAACATATTAAGATACTGCTAATTGAACTACTTTTTAAATTTTCTAATTTTTCACGTTACTTCTTCATGTTGGATTTTTTTCAGATAAAGAAGATTAAAAATTAACATTACGCTACAGTCTGGCTTGTTAATGATTCTTTGATTCATAATACTCATTTAAGTATAGGGTAAATTTCGATAAAATAATAGACAAATGTAAAACAGAAAATGTATATAAAGGATATAGATGATTTTTATCGATGAGATCGTAGCAACAGAGGTTATGGATAGTAGAGGAAACCCTACCGTA
>NZ_JBFENQ010000167.1:0-3559 GCF_041551015.1 Sulfurovum sp.
TGAGACACCTTCATCACGGTTAAAGTGTTTTTTCTCACGTTCAAGTTCTACCATCATCTTCCGAATAAGAGTAGGATTTTTCTTTGCTTCATCACGAAGTTCAAAGACACGTTTTTTACGTCCCTGATTACGTTTTTCTCTGGCTTTTACACCTTTTCCTAGCCAGGCTTCCTCTTGCTTAAGAAGTCTTAGTAAGTTGTCATGCCCTTTTTGGAGGGCATGCATACGTGCTTCTTTTTGTTCAAGGTAATTCATGTATCCACCGGTATAACTTACAAGCTCCTGGTTATCTACTTCTACAACACGTGTGGCAATGGTGTCGATGAAATGTCTATCGTGTGAGATGAAAAGTAAAGTGAAGTTCTCTTTGAGGAGTATTTCTTCTAAAAACTCTACCATATAGACATCAAGGTGGTTGGTAGGTTCGTCAAGGAGTAGTACATCAGGTTTTTTGAGTATGAGAGACGCCAGAGCTACACGGCGTTGTTCTCCTCCGGAGAGAGAAACTACAGGACGGTGCTCATAGGCTTTGAGCTGGAACTCTTGCATGACACGTTCTATCTTATCATCAAGGTTCCAGGCATTATGATGGTCCAAAAAAGAGGAGACTTTTTCGAGTTTTTTAAGCAGCTCTTCATTTTCAAAGTCTTCAGCAACTTTGAGACTAAGCCTATCATACTCATCTTTGGCGTCTTTGAGCTCTGTAAGTTCATTAAATATCGCTTCTCTGACTGAAAGACCTGGGTCAAAGTGAGGCTGTTGTGCAAGCATTTCTATATGTATGGAACTGTTCACTACTCTTTTACCCTCTGTAGGTTCCTCTTCTCCCATGATGATCTTCATCAATGTAGATTTTCCACATCCATTTTGCCCAACGATAGTGACACGTTCACCTTCATTCAGATGAAAATCAACTCCATTCAAAAGTAGTTTAATGTCATATTGTTTTTTAATGTCAAAGAGGTCGATGAGTGCCAAAAAGTATTCCTTGTTGTATATTGTCGTAATTATAGCAAATAGAGTGGGCTTTAAGGCTTGATTTGGTATATTTCACCATTATATCAGCAAGGAAATTTATGCTAGAAACCATCATCATCTTTTACTCTATTTATACATTTATGAAACTTTATATCTCCATCATGCAGATAGGGTATATCAATGAAGAAAAAAGAAAAACTCCTGTGCTAATGTCAGCAGACAAATATTTAATAGCAGGAAACTATGCGGTGGCTAATGGGAAACTTTCCCTTGTCACTACTTTTGTGGATTATCTGGTATTTATATGGTGGGTATTTGCAGGTTTTGCCTGGCTTTCATCTATGGTTCAAGTAGAAGGAAGTATCATGCAGGCAGTTGTGTTCCTTTTTGGTTTTATCATTGTCAATTACATTATCGGTCTTCCTTTTGAGCTTTACCAAAAATTTAAGATAGATGAAGCTTATGGATTTAATAAAATGACGGCAAAAATGTTTGTTATTGATCTGTTAAAATCAAGTCTCTTATTTTTCATTTTGGGTGGTGCTGTTTTTGCACTTTTATCTTGGATTATACAGAGTTATGAAACATGGTGGATCTGGGGCTTTGCAGCAATGTTCACTGTAGCGATATTGGCAAACCTGTTGGCTCCTACATTTATGGCACTCTTTAACAAGTTTTCTCCACTTGAAGAGGGTGAACTCAAAGAAAAGATCACAGTAATGATGAACCAGGCAGGGCTCAAAAGTGACGGTATTTTTGTAATGGATGCAAGTAAACGGGACAGCCGTCTCAATGCATTTTTCGGTGGATTAGGTAAGAGTAAACGCGTTGTACTTTTTGACACACTTTTAGAAAAACTTAACACCAAAGAACTTCTTGCAGTACTGGGACATGAACTGGGACACTTTTCACACGGAGATATTTGGAAAAACATAGGACTTATGGGGGTACTGCTTTTTATTGCATTTTATCTCTTTGGACATTTACCGGATGCGCTGTTTACACAGATGGGTGTGGTGCCTGAAGCTGGTGTACAGATAGCTATGCTAATGTTGTTGTTGCCACTTGTAAGTTTTGTCTTTACCCCATTTATGTCGTATGTAAGTCGTCATAATGAGTATGCAGCAGATGAGTATGGCTCGCAAGTGGGTGGTAAAGAAAATCTGGTATCTGCACTGATGAAACTGGTTACAGAAAACAAAGCATTCCCAAAGTCACATCCATTGGTAATCTTCTTTTACTATACACATCCTCCAGTGCTTGAAAGACTTAAAGAGTTAGGTTTTGATGCATCCAATACTATTGTAGGAGAAGAAACAGCTTTATCAAAAGATGGTATCTTTGGACATATGGATAGAAATGATGATTAAAGAGGCCCTTTCCTGGGCAAGAGAAGAACTTAAAGAGGCTTGTGAACGTCCTGCTTTTGAAGCAGAGTTACTTTTGGCCTATCATCTTGGACAAGACCGTACCTATTTACTGATACACGAGAGTGAGAGTTTTCCTGATGTAGATAAATTCCAAAAGCTCATTCAAAGAAGAGCTTCTCATGAGCCTTACGAATACATCGTAGGGTCTGTCAGTTTCTATGATATTCATTTAGAAGTTGAAAAGGGTGTACTCATCCCCCGACCTGAGACAGAGATACTCATAGACCTTGTAGCCGAGATCATAGAAAAAGAAAATATCACTAACATTGCTGAAATAGGTGTAGGGTCAGGTGCTATCTCAATCGTATTGGCCCGTAAATTCCCTCAGCTTCACATTATTGCTACAGATATTAGTGATATGCCGATCAAAGTGGCAGAAAAGAACATCAAGACATTTGGTCTGAACCAACAGATAGAACTTCGCAAGTCTAACCTCATAGATGAAGTACCTGAAGCTTTGGAATTGGTGGTTTCAAATCCTCCTTATATCGCCGAAGATTTTTTACTTGAATCCAATGTGATTGATTATGAGCCCAAAGAAGCACTTTTTGGTGGCAGAGTTGGAGATGAGTTACTAAAACAGATCATCTTGGATGTGAAGAATAGAGGTATTAAATATCTTGCTTGCGAAATGGGATACGATCAAAAAGAACCACTGCAAGTCTTTGTTAATGAAATCGGAGTAGAATACATAAAATTTTATAAAGACCTAGCAGGCTTTGATCGTGGATTTGTAATCAAATTTAATGAAGGGAAAGAATAATGAATAAATATTTTAGAATGCTAACTATGGCATACCTCATACTTCTAAGTGCGATGCTTGGGGCAGGACTTTTTGCCGGTATTGTAGTAGCGCCTGTTACATTTAATACAGACCAATGGCTGGGTGCAGATATTTTAACACGCTTCCAAGAAGGTCAGATCATGACAGAGAACTTTTTGAGACTCTCTTATCTGGTGAATGTGGTACTTGTTTCTGTAGTACTGTATGAAGGGTATAAGTTTAAAAAATTTGAGAGAGATACTTTGACACAGGTAGCAACATTTTTTGTGTTGGCAACGGGGCTGCTTTTTTCACAGTACTATATCCCAGATATTATTGCCATGCAGGAACAGGGTGTGGAAGCAACAAAATCAGTGGCATTCATCAA
>NZ_JBFENQ010000168.1:0-3492 GCF_041551015.1 Sulfurovum sp.
ATTGCTGTACCAAGGCCATTTTGTTTCGTTACTATGACAATCTGCGCATGCACGAACAAACAATTCTTTTGTTTTAGGACTGTCCCACATAGGCTCTGCAACAACAGATGGATTAGAATGATTTTTACCGTATGGTATAAACTGTATTGAAATTACTACTATAATAACAATACCTAATATTTTATATTTCATATTTATCTCCTATTTGCAGAAAGAACAAAGTGTCCTTCTATTGTGATATTTTAGTATTTAAAGTATATCAAAAATATCTTCTGCTTGAAACCTTATAAAATATATAATTTTATAAGGTTAATTAAATTCTAATTTATTCATTCTGTATATAGTTAACTTCATCTCCAACCGCTATAACACCACTTTGAACGATGACAGCTCTATAACCACCTATATACTTCATTCCTTGCATCATATCTTCACCCAAAAGTCTGGAAAGATAACGACAAGGAGGGCAGGTACGTACGATACGAAGCTTTGCTGTACCTATAGTAAATACTTTATCTTCTAAAAGTGAGGCATCAAAGTTTTTAATGATAAGGTTTCTACGCAGATCTAGAAAGTCTAACATGCTATCTAATCGTCTATTACATTCTAAAAGAGTTTCATAAGGTAGAATGCTGACTTCTCTGACATCTCGAGAGAGTTGGGGTTTATTGAATGTACCTTGCCCGTAAAAATAACGGTCGCCCTCCAGGCCTTTACCCTGAAAAGCACGAACACTATTAACATAATGTAAAGGCTCTTTGGCTTTTTCTCCAATGATTATGGCATGCAGGGTCATGGTCTTCAGACACTATTCTGGTCTGTATACTCTTACATTTTTAACATCTTCCGCATCACGTAAATATTGGGCATGAAGTTGACTCATAATACCCTTGTCACAATAGAGGAGATATTCTTTGTCCTGCGGTAACTTCTTGAACTCTGTTTTGAGTTTATGAAATGGTATCTTTATACATTCACATGGTGTTTGTATACACTCATCTTCTGTACGTATATCGATAATAACATATTTATCATCATTTAAATCATGTATTACCTCTACCGGAGCCATATTGGTTACATCATCTATTATCTCATCCACATAGATTTTTTGTGCATCTTCCACGGCTTTATCTAATACACTATAGTCAAATCGTGCCGCTTCTTTTTCCATACGTTTGTATGAACCGTGTGTAATAGGATTTTTAGAGATTACACCACAGTACTCTGGCATATTCTCTGCAAAACGGCGTGTGCCTATTTCAGACGCTATTTTTATGATCTCTGGTTTGTTCATAGTCGCTAATGGACGTAAAATGAGCTTATTTGTTACTTGATCAATGAGTGCAAGGTTACGTAAGGTCTGACTGGAAACTTGTGCCACACTTTCACCCGTTAGCAGTGCATCTATCTCCATCTCATCTGCCACTTTTTCAGAAGCAAGGAGCATAAGACGTTTGAGTGTTACTCCCATGTATGACTCATGCGTTGAACGAAATATCTCTTCGATGACTGCATCAAAAGGCACAGAGATGAAAGAGACACGATGTGAAGCACCAAACTTTGACCAGAGATAGAGTGCAACCTGTTTGACTCCTATCTCATGTGCTATACCGCCAAGATTAAAGAATATAAAATGGGTTTTTATCCCTCTTTTCATAGTTAAGTAAGAGGCGACTGTAGAGTCAAAACCGCCAGACATAAGTGAGAGTATATCTCCCTGTGTCCCTAAAGGAAAACCACCCAGTCCTATATGTTTTATGGTGATGATGTTGAGTTGGTTATTGATGAGTTCTAGGCGTATGGTCACTTCTGGATGATGCAGGTCTACACCTTTTGCTTCATTGTGTGCCAACATATATCCACCTACAGTCTGTTCTATATCAAGTGACCTAAAAGGGTGCTTTCCTGAACGTTTTACACGTACTACAAAAGTTTTTCCTATGATCTCTTTTGCCATAGTTTCATTTACCTTGACCTTTATCTGATCAAGTGTCTCCATACCGTCAAATTGCAACGCTTCAAGTACCTGTTCTATACCTGGAGTGTCAAGGAGAGTTTGCCGTACCTCTGGAAGTACCTCTATA
Source organism: Sulfurovum sp. (assembly GCF_041551015.1). Taxonomy (GTDB): domain Bacteria; phylum Campylobacterota; class Campylobacteria; order Campylobacterales; family Sulfurovaceae; genus Sulfurovum. The sequence goes on from NZ_JBFENQ010000168.1 coordinate 2,085, forward strand.
GGTGTAACAACCTCTAATTTATCAGAAAACTTTTTTACTTTGATCTCGGAACTGTATCTACCTAAGAGTTTTACAAGGTTATTATAAAGTTGACCCACCATTTGTCTTTTGGCAGATGAACCTTTGACCATGATTTCAGGAAAGAGTTTTAAAATGAATTTTTGTGTTTTTATTGATGGAGTTTCCACTATAGTACACCCTTATTTTAGTATGGGCAGCATTATAACACAAGAGGACTAAATGGCTATATTACCTAATCCTCAAGAGGGAAGTGCAGTGAGACTGATTTTGATGCCTCAAAAAGAGCATGAGATGCAATAGATACACTCCTGTTTGTATTGAGTAAAGAAACCACTTTTTTCTCATTTATCCCTTTTTGACTGATCGACAGTGATGCTTCTTTCATAATACGTTTGTTTTCTTCTTCAGATTTAGAAAATTTATCTACACATTTGTCCATTGTCCACTCTTCTTCCATATGGCCCATAAAAATAAGTATTGTATATATAAGATTTCTTCGAATATCATCATAAATGTTGTGAATTGTCACACTGCTGCTTTCCGAGAATTCATTCATATCATTTTTAATATCCTTAAGCATCTTTGCTGCATAGACGCTCTCTCTCACAGATGATAAAAGACTTTCGAGGCTTTCTCTGTCCTCTTGCCGAAGGTCTTGTTGGCTCAAGACTGAAACGAATTCCATGATCTTGATCTCGATCTCTTTAATACTGTTATAGGCTATCTTATGATTAAATTCTATTTGCTCCTGATTAAGTTCTACTGCTTCTTTCAAGCTAAGTTTTTTTACAAATACATCATTTGGTTTGATATTAGCGACCAAAAGTGCATACTTCATCGTTTTGACAAACAAATTATTCACTTCATCTCTTAACGCAACAAGTGCTGTTTCTGAATATTCAGGATCTACCAAATGTATATATCGTGTTGGTTCGGGTTCAACATGAATAAAAAGTTTTTGTAAATATTTAGCCATAAGTGTAATAAAAGGGAGTAATAATATCACACCTAGAACATTAAATATAGTATGGAACAATGCCAGTGCTGTAATAGGGTCATCATGCAGTCCCTCAATACCCATTAAAAACTGTGTTAAAAATGGCAAGATCAGGAATGCAACAGCTGCAGTAATAAAATTAAATATAAAATGTGCCAGGGCAACACGCTTTTTATCAGGAATACCACCGATAGCACCAAGGAGAGCTGTTACTGTGGTACCGATATTTGTACCAATGACCATAGCAGCAGATTGTTCAAAGCTGAGTATATTGACATATAATGCACTCAATACAATAGCCGTTGCTGCAGAACTAGACTGAATGATCGCTGTGAGTATAAAACCAATCCCTATAAAAGTGATCAATGGAAAGTTTACAAATTTAGCAAG
>NZ_JBFENQ010000169.1:0-3463 GCF_041551015.1 Sulfurovum sp.
AGGAATATTGTCTGAACTGTCCCCTAGTATGGCTTGAAAGTTGATGAAGTCTTTAGGGTATACACCAAATTTATCCACACATGCTTGTTCATCTACTTCTTGTTTTTTTACAGAATCATACATAACTACCACACCATCATCAATCATCTGATAGAGATCTTTATCGTGTGAGACAATACGTACTTTTAAACCTTGTTCTCTAGCAAATTTTGTTACTGTCGTGATAACATCATCTGCTTCAAACCCTTCACGTGAAAGATTGGCAAAACCCATTTGTTCTATCCACTCTATAGCGACAGGAAGTTGCTTAAGCAGATCATCAGGTGCTGCTTCACGGTGGGCTTTATATTCTGGATAGAGATCATTACGGAATGTTCTGCCTTTAGCATCTAAAGCAAAAACCAAATAGTCTGTACTATGATCACGGTGCAAAGAGTCAACAAGGTTAGCAAAACCGGTTAAGAGCCCGGTAGGGAACCCTTCCGAGTTACGTAGAGGAGGAAGTGCAAAATAGGAACGAAAGAAGAAGCCAAATGTGTCTATGATCGTGATTGTTTTCATATTGTTGTTCCTTTTAATTCTTTAGCTAAATATTCCCCAGTATAAGAACCGGTCTTTTTATACTCACTGGCCAACGCTTCAGGTGAACCTGTAGCGATGATGAGTCCACCTTTATTTCCACCTTCCGGTCCCATATCTATGATATAGTCTGCATTTTTCACCATATCCAGATTATGTTCTATGACCACAACAGAATTACCCAATTCTACTAAGTGATGTAAAACACCTGTAAGTCTGTCGACATCAGCAAAATGAAGCCCAGTAGTAGGCTCATCTAAAATGTAAAGTGTTTGTCCTGTATCTTTACGACTCAATTCTTTACTCAATTTGATACGCTGTGCCTCACCGCCTGAAAGTGTGGTAGCATTTTGTCCTAAGGTAATGTAGTCAAGTCCTACATCTGTCAATGTTTTGAGCTTAACTGCTATGGCAGGAATCGCTTTAAAGAATTCAAGCGCCTCACCTACACTCATACCAAGAACATCTGAGATAGACTTCCCTTTATAAAGAACTTCACGTGTTTGTGCATTGTAGCGTGTACCATCACAGGCATCACAAGAAACCAAGACATCTGGCAAGAAGTGCATCTCTATCTTGATCTGTCCATCTCCCTGACACTTCTCACAACGTCCGCCTTTGACATTAAATGAAAAACGTCCTATCTTATAGCCGCGAAGTTCTGCCTCTTTGGTTTGAGCAAAGAGTTTTCGTATCTCATCCATGATACCGGTATAGGTCGCAGGGTTAGAACGTGGTGTTCTTCCTATCGGGCTTTGGTCAAGGTAGATAACCTTATCGAGTTTTTCAAGTCCTGTGATCTCCACACCATCAACTTTATTGACCTTTTTAGCATGGTTGAGTATTTCTCTTGCCACAGGAAGCAAAGTTTGAAGAATCAATGAACTTTTACCACTACCACTGACTCCTGTAATACATACAAAATTTTGTAGAGGGATCTTAGCATCAAGTTTTTCGATGTTATTGAGAGTCACATTTTTGATCTCTATCCACTCGTTTTGAGGGTTATCATGAGAGTAAGAGATCTCTTTCTTTCCATACATATAATCAGCAGTCAGTGTCTTTGCTTTTTCAAGTTTCTTTGCATCTCCTGCAAAAACCACTTCACCACCAAATTCCCCTGCCCCAGGACCGATATCTATGATGTAATCTGCGGCCAAAATGGTCTCTTTGTCATGCTCTACAACGATGACCGAATTTCCTTTGTCACGTAAAGAGTTAAGTGTACGTATAAGTTTCATTGTATCACGTTCATGCAATCCTATGCTTGGTTCATCCAATACATACATTACCCCTGTCAGTCCGGAACCAATTTGCGAAGCGATACGTATACGCTGTGCTTCACCACCTGAGATACTTCTGGCATCACGACTCAGTGTAATATACCCTAAACCCACATCATACAAGAAATAGAGTCTCTCATACAACTCTTTCAATATAGACTCTGCTATCATCTTTTGCTGCTCAGTTAAGTGAGAGAAACTCTCTTTATTTGAAAAATAAGCATACGACTTTTCTATAGGCATATCAATGATATCTGCGATATTTTTCCCCTCTATCTTCACCGCTAATGAACGAGGTCTCAGTCTATGTCCTTCACACTTGTCACAAACTTTTTCCGTCATATATTCAGAGAGGTCTTTCTCTTCTTTAAACATATCATGTGCGAACTTAACTACACCCGGCCACTCACGTTTAAGTTTATGACGTTTCCATAAAAAGTCTACAGTACTCCCATTCCCATAGAGTACAGCTTTTTGTTGATGCGATTCAAGTTCACCATAAGGGGTTTTAATGTCTATATCATTTTGTTCACAAAAAGCATTGAGAAATTTGGTGTAATAACTCTTATTAAATCCATACATAATCTTCACTGCGCCCTTATCTATGCAGAGTTCTGGATCTATGACTTTCTTTAAATCTATCGCATAACGAATACCAAGACCATCACAGGCAGGACAAGCACCTTTAGGTGAGTTAAAAGAGAAACTTACCGGTTCTAAAGGTTCAAAACTAAGTTTACAATCAAAACATGCCAAATGTTCAGAGTAATGGATGTGCTGTCTATCGAGATCCAGCTCTTCAAAGTTAAGTACTTCTATCTCCATCTCACCATAACTCTCTTTGAGTGCCTTCTCTACATCCTGCCCTATACGGTCACGGCTCTCTTCTTTTACTACCACTCTGTCAATAACCACTTTAATGGTATGTTTTTTGGTTTTGGAAAGTTCTATCTCATCATCGAGACGTACCATGACACCATCTATCATTGCACGAATATACCCTTTATGACGAAGAGATTCCAACATGTCTGTAAAGCTACCCTTTTTCTCTTTGACCAACGGTGCCATGATGACAAGTTTCGCACCATCAGGCAGTTTCAATACCTCTTCAATGATATCAGAAGCAGACATAGATGAGATAGGCTTCCCACATTCATGACAATGCTGCTCTCCTACGCGCGAGAAAAGCAGTCTCAAATAATCATAGATCTCAGTGATCGTTCCCACTGTAGAACGAGGGTTTTTAGATGTTGTTTTCTGGTCTATCGCGATGGCAGGGGTTAACCCTTCTATCTTATCTACATCAGGTTTACCTACACGCCCAAGGAACTGTCGTGCATAAGACGAAAGTGATTCTATATAACGTCTTTGCCCTTCAGCATAAAGTGTCGAGAAGGCTAACGTAGATTTACCAGATCCAGAGATACCGGTCACTACCACAAGTTTGTTTTTTGGGATGCTTATGTCTATATTTTTTAAGTTATTTTCTTTTGCACCATATACTTTTATCATATCATTTTTCATTCTTTATATCCTATGTATTAAAACCACATTTTTTTTATCAAGATAACCAAAGCAAACATATAAAGTGCTAAAAGTGC
>NZ_JBFENQ010000170.1:0-3432 GCF_041551015.1 Sulfurovum sp.
ACGATCTTGCCTGAGTTTGACAAGTATGATGATGAGGTGATAGAACAAATTCTTATAGAAGCAAAATACAGCCGATATATTGAGAAACAGCAACAGCAGATTTTACAGATGGATGATATGCTTAAAATAAAAATACCGGAAGGTTTTGCCTATAGTCATATCTCAGGGTTGAGTAATGAGATAGTAGAAAAGCTTGAAATTGCTACACCACCTACACTATTTGCTGCGTCACAGATATCAGGTGTGACACCTGCAGCTTTGGAAATTATACATGTGCATATTAAAATGGCTCAAAAAGGAAAGAAATAGGTAATATATTATTTATGGAAATACTATAACAAAAAATGAGCTAACAAAGATAGACAATAGATTGTAATTGAATACCTATTCATTTTTAATTGTAAGTTAATTTAAAATTGTATACAATATAACACCGTATTATAATTATATACATCTAAAGGAAGAAGTATGGCAAATGAAGAAAAAAGTCGTCGTGACTTTATGGGTATGGCCCTTGGAGCTTGTGCTGCAGTGGGTGGTATAGGTGCACTTTATGCTGCAAAGCGTTCGTGGGATCCATTGCCAAGTGTAAAAGCAGCGGGATTTACTACAATTGATTTGGCAGGAGCACAACCAAATGTGCTTAATGTTGAAAAATGGAGAGGTAAGCCTATATTTGTTTTAAAAAAATCAGCAGATATGAAAGCAGATGAGAGAGATATTGTTATCGGTTCAGATAGATTTCATGTTTCTATCGGACTTTGTACACACTTAGGATGTATCCCTGCGTACAAAGCTACAGATAAGAAATTCTTATGTGCTTGTCATGGTGGAGAGTTTGATGCAAGTGGACATGAATCATTTGGTCCTCCTCCAAGTCCACTGGAAATCCCTCCATTTAAGATAGATGGAACGAAGCTTGTACTTGGTGAAGAAGGTCCTGAGTATAAAAAAATGCTAGCTGCTGGCATTACGGTATAAGGGGAGACGATGGCACATTTTGAAAAAGCAAATAGTCTTAATGAGTGGTTGGATCAACGTTTAGCAGTTAATACCATTAAAAAAGTGATGAACACTGAGTACTGGATTCCAAAAGATATTAACTTTCTTTGGGCTATGGGTATGGTACTTGCTGCAACATTTGGAATACTGGTTGTTTCTGGTATCTTTTTACTTATGTATTACAAGCCAGATACAAACTTAGCATTTGATTCTGTAAACTATACGATCATGAGTGAAGTAGGGTATGGTTGGTTATGGAGACATATTCACGGTGTGGGTGCATCTATTGTATTTCTTATCATTTATATTCATATGTTCACGGGTATCTATTATGGTTCATATAAAAAAGGTAGAGAGCTAATCTGGCTTTCCGGGATGGCACTTTTTGTTGCATTCTCGGCAGAAGCATTCTCTGGATATATGCTTCCTTGGGGACAGATGAGTTATTGGGCCGGTATGGTGATTACGAACCTGTTCTCTGGTGGTTCGCTTGAGGCATATGGACTTGTTGAGTGGATACGTGGAGATTATGTTCCAGGTGATGCATTCCTAACACGTTTCTTTATGTTGCACGTATTTCTTATACCATTGGTGATCATTGGGCTTATCGTACTTCACTTTGGTACACTTAGAATCCCACATGTAAACAACCAAGAGGGTACAGAGATAGACTTTAAAGAAGCTGCAGATCTTTGGAAAGAAGGTAAGAAAAAAGAGTCTAAAGTAATTCCTTTCTCTCCAGTATTCTTGAGTAAAGATGTCTTTGTAATGGGTGTATATTTTATACTCTTCTTTTACTTGGTATTCTATAACTTTAACTTTGCGATGGACCCGGTAAACTTTGACCCTGCAGATGGACTTAAAACCCCTGCACATATCTATCCTGAGTGGTATTTTTTATGGTCATATGAAATTTTACGTCCGTTTGGAAAAGATGCCGGTCTGATCGCATTTGGTATTGCACAGGCAGCCTTGTTCTTCTTGCCATTTATAGACAGAAGTCCAAATGTTGCACCAGCACATAAAAGAGGACTTTTCCAAATATGGTTCTGGGTATTGATCATTGATATGATAGCACTTACAGCGATGGGTAAATTACCTCCGACAGATCCTACATTTGCATTCATAGGTTTGGTTTCAGCATGGATATTCCTAGCACTTGGACCGATCTTGTTCATTATTACAATGTTCGAAAAAAAAATAGAGAAAGGAGCATAACATGAGAGAGTTAAAAATATTAGCAGTTGTTGTATTCTTTTCACTATTAACATATTATTTGGTAGAGCCTTATGCACACCATGAAATGCACAAAAAAGTAGATGCTCAAGGTATTGAGATCAAGATAGAGAGTGATGGATTTACTTATGACGGTACAGATGATATCGCTGAAGCTGAACGTAAAGGTGATGCAGCACTTGTGGCTCAGAAAAAAGCTTTCTGGTCAGATGTAAAAACAGTTGCATCACTTAAAGGTGACGCAGTAGCTGGTGAAGCTGGTTTTGGTATGTGTCTTGGTTGTCACAATGGTGCGAACATGAACATGGGCGGTGTAATTCCTCCTAATCTTGACCATGCAGGTGCTATTTATGATAAAAGCTATCTTATCGCACTGATCAAAGACCCTGCCATGGCATCAAATGTTGATCATAAATATGCAGATACAATGATGCATCCAATGGGTTCTATTAAAGCTATGTTGAGTGACAATCAGCAGATCGCTGATGTGGTAGCGTATATGCTTGAGAAAAAAGCAGGAGAAGTAACGCCTAAAGAAGCATATATGGAAGCGTGTGTAAGATGTCATGCTCTACGTTACGGTAAATTGACACAACTAGGTGATACACCTGCATTTAAATATGAAAAAGATGCACTTGCACATAAGATCAAAGTAATCGATGAACAGGATACTGTAAAAGCATACATGGGTAAACTACCTCCTGATCTCTCTATGATTATTAGAGCAAGAGGTGAGCACTTTATGGAGACATTTATAGAGAATCCACAAAGTCAGTTGGCTGGTACATCTATGCCTAGAGTTGGACTTAATCACGAAGGATATGAGAAAGTAAAAGCATACCTTACTGAAGTGGGTGACCCTAGTAAAGAAAAAAGAGAAGCACTTGGACCGATTGTTATTGGTTTCTTCATCCTCTTTACACTTCTTGCCTTTTTATGGAAGAAGTCACAATGGAGAGATTTACATTAATGGAACGTGATGAAGCAAAGCTTCATCTTACTACATTGACACTGAGCCTTCTTCAGCAGGAAGCTCACACAACTGGTTGTGTTAGTAAAATAGTAATTCTTTTTTAGGGCAAGGTTATACCTTGTCCTTACTTTCTTGATATACATCATCCCTTTTTTATCTACATTCTGCTACCCTAAGAAAAAATTTTAAAAAATTATACATTGGATTTTATATGCTTATAG
>NZ_JBFENQ010000171.1:0-3390 GCF_041551015.1 Sulfurovum sp.
GCAAGGGTTGTCTTTCCACAGCCCGGTGGTCCATAAAAGAAAGTATGGGAGAGGGTATCTGTGATGATGAGCTTTTTTAATATGGCACTGTCACCTAAAAGGTGTGATTGACCTATAAGGGTATCAAGTGTTTTGGGACGATATTTCAGTGCAAGGTTTGGCAAAACTTAATCTTTTTTATTAAACTTTTTTGATTTGTCAGATTTTTTTTCTTCAAACTCTTTTTCACGTCTGTTTTTTTCTTCTTGTTTTCGTGCATTGGCTTTGTTCTTTGCCTCCGCTTCTGCATTTGCTTTTCTGCGTTTCATGAATTTATGCACATCATCATATTCTCTACGTGTAAAGTAACGTGTTTTGTTCGTAGGTAGATTGTTTAATTCTATACCTCCAAAGGCGACACGTTTTAGATCAAGCACTTTTGCTTCAAAATGTGCAAAGAATCGTCTAAGCTCTCTGTTTTTACCCTCTGTGATGGTTACACGAAGCTTTGAAAAGTTTTGTCCCTCTGCTCTTACTTCAAAGTGTGCAAAAGGGGCAAATTCCATACGGTAGATCTTGCTTTTTTCATGGGCACCTGCACGTGCATCATCAAGTACAAGACCCTCTTTCATTGCAGTGATCATTTCAGGAGTGATAGGTTTATCTATCTTCAGATTATAGGTACGGTCTAAATCACTCTCCATAAGTGCAGTTGCAACCTCTGGGGAGTCTGTCAAGAGCAAAAGTCCTTCAGATGCATAGTCCAGTCTACCTACAGGTACAAAGTGTCTGTATTTGCCTGGAAGCTTATGATAGATTGTTGCACGACCTCTATCATCTTTTTTTGTTACCAGTACACCTTTCGGCTTATTATAAACTATGATAGTAAGTTCTTTACTCTCTTTAACGGGCCTACCTTTCACATAGATATGGTCACCTTCTTCAACTTCATAGCCAAAGTCTTTCAAGACTTTTTTGTTTAAAGTGACCTCTCCCTCTTCTATGAGTTTATCGGCTTCTCGTCTTGAGTATTTTGTGTTATGTGATATATATTTGTTTAGTCTCATTGTATTATCCTTTATGACGCATGTAAAGTAAAACTCCCCATGCTACGCTGACGCTGTGTCATCTTCAGCAGATGGCTCATACGATCAATCGTATTCTTATTTACTTTTAATTCCGGCATTGATCAGATCATGGATGTGTAGTACACCGATGATGTTGCCGGTTTCATTTGTGATAGGCAAAAGTTGTATTCGCCCGTCTTCTATTATTTCAAGGGCATCACTTGCCAGTAGCTCTGTATTTGTATAACTCTTAGGATCTTTGCTAGCATATTCGATAGCCAGATGGTCTAAGCTAAATCCTTCTTTCATTAGTGCACGTCTAAGGTCACCATCACTTAATATAGCGATAAATGTATCTGTCTCATCTACAATGAGTACCGTACCCAGTTTCCCTTCACTCATCGCCACAATAGCATCTTTCAGCGTGGTCGTATGACTGATGATAGGTAGGTCTGTTGTTCTCATGAGATCTTTAATCTTTACAAAAAGTTTTCTTCCCAGCGAGCCTCCAGGGTGGAAAGAGGCAAAATCCTCTTGTTTAAACCCTCTTTCTTCCATGAGTGCTACAGCCAAAGCATCACCCAATGCCATGGTCAGTGTGGTTGATGTCGTAGGCGCAGCACCTAGAGGACAGGCTTCTTTTTCTACAGAAATATCAAGAAAAACATCAGCATAAGAGCCAAGTGATGAATGCTCATTTCCTGTTAGCCCAATAAGTGGGATATCAAAACGTTTGATATGAGGAAGAATTTTGGTAAGTTCTTCACTCTCCCCACTGCTGCTTATGGCAAGTAAGGTATCGCCTTTTCCTATCATCCCCAAGTCTCCATGAAGTGCTTCTGTCGGGTGCAAAAAGAAACTCGATGTACCAGTACTCGCGAAGGTAGCAGCCATTTTAGCACCTACGAGTCCAGACTTTCCTACACCTGTGATAATCAGCTTCCCTTTTGTCCCTAATATAAGCGAAATGGCATCCAGAAAATTTTGGTCTAAACGTTCGGCAGCTTTGTATAAGGCATCTGCTTCAATGTGAAAAGTTTCTTGCGCAATTTTGATAAGATCCATAGTTAAGTCTTTATATATTTTTAAATGATTATAGCATAATTAGTAGACAAGGAGACATGTTGACTTTTCTTTTGATAGCTTCTGCCCTGAGGCAGAAGTAGGTTAAACAATGAAGATAGTAGGGATAATAAGCGGGTATCTCTTTTTCGTACGAACAACATGCTTTCTAACTGCTGAGCGTATATCGTTTTCAATATCTCTATGGTTTTTCAACGCTTCAGGTTTCATGTTTAACATCATAGTCTCAAGAAGTACTTCTATCTCTTTTGCAAACTTCTTATCTTCTTTATCTGGAACAAGACCATGTGAAGAAACTACTGGTTTACCTATTACTTTCTGGTTACTTTGTGAAATCTGTGCTACGACATTAACGATACCGTCTTCAGCAAGTTTTTGTCTGTCAAGTACAACATCATTTTCAATCGTCATATTGTTTTGGTTGTCAATATATGTTTTACCACTTTTGACTGTTTTCACTTTTTTGAGGTACTTTGTTGTGATCTCCACTTGATCCCCATCACTCATCAGTAAGATATTTCTTTCATCTACACCACATTCTACAGCTGTTTTAGCATGTTTGGCGATATGGTTGTACTCACCATGCACTGGCAAGAAGAATTTAGGTTGAATGAGTCTCAAGATGAGCTTTTGCTCCTCTTGTGCTGCGTGACCAGAAACGTGAATATCTCCAAACTCTTTATATCGTACCGTTACACCTGCTTTGATAAGCTTATTCATGAGCCCTGAAACAGATGCTTCATTTCCAGGAATAGCTGAAGCAGAGATGATAACAGTATCAGACGGTTTAAGTTTGATATGTCTATGCTCATCGGTTGCCATACGGTTAAGTGCCGCCATGGTCTCACCTTGTGAACCAGTAGTTACAATAAGTACCTCATGATCAGCATATTTTGGTACTTCATGTACTTCTATAAAGTGTTTGTCTTCAATATCTACAAATCCAAGTGCTCTGTTGGTTTCAACATTTCTCTCCATTGAACGGCCGATAACACAGATCTTTCTACCGTGTTTTACTGCTCTTTCCATTGCCTGGAAGATACGGTGTACATTTGAAGAGAATGTGGACATAATGACTCTTCCTTTTGCAAGGTCAAAAAGTGAGTCAAATGTTTTTCCAACCACTTTTTCACTTTTCGTAAATCCAGGGTTGTGTGAGTTGGTTGAATCAGAGAAAAGACAAAGTACACCTTTAGCTCCATAATACGCATATCGGTGCAAGTCCATCGTGTAGTCATCTACTGGTGTATGGTCAATTTTA
>NZ_JBFENQ010000172.1:0-3303 GCF_041551015.1 Sulfurovum sp.
AATGCCTCATCATCTAAGATAAATCCTAATTTACGCAATTTATCTTTAAATGCTGCACGGCCAGAGTGTTTACCTAAGACCAAAGTGTCATCCATATCTAAACCAATATCAGCGGGAGAGATGATCTCATAGGTTTCTTTATTTTTTAACATACCGTCTTGGTGAATACCACTCTCATGTGCAAAAGCATTTTTACCGACTATGGCTTTATTTGGTTGTGGCTCTATGCCTGTGATGTTGGCTATCAAACGGCTTGATGGGTATATCTCTTTTGTATTTATATTTGTTTTATAGTTGGCAAATACATCTGAACGTGTTTTTAATGCCATAACGATCTCTTCAAGTGCCGCATTCCCAGCTCTTTCACCTAAACCGTTGATCGTACACTCTACCTGTCTTGCTCCATTGATCACAGCCTCCAAAGAGTTGGCTACACCTAAGCCCAAGTCATTGTGGTTATGAACAGAGATAATGGCTCTACCTTTTGTGTATTCACTCATCTCTTTGACCATTGCACCGATTTCAAAAGGAAGTCTAAACCCAACCGTATCTGGCAAGTTAATGGTACTTGCACCTGCTTCGATAACAGCATCAGATATCTCTTTCATAAAACCAATGTCTGAACGCCCTGCATCTTCACAGGAAAACTCTACATCATCTACGAATGTACGCGCATACTCGACAGCTCTTACTGCTCTTTTAATCACTTCATCAGGCTTCATTTTGAGTTTATGTTCCATATGTATGCTTGATGTGGCGATAAATGTATGGATACGTTTCAACTTTGCTTTAGCGATGGCTTCACCTGCAGCTTTCACATCTGAATCAATAGCTCTAGCCAAAGAACAAACAGTTGAATTCGTAACTCTTTGTGATATTTTATCAATAGCATCAAAATCTCCGGGACTTGCTGCCGCAAATCCTGCTTCTATGATGTCTACACCCAAACGCTCCAACTGTGCAGCGATTTGGATCTTCTCTTCAGTGTTCATAGAAGCCCCAGGACTCTGCTCACCGTCTCTTAATGTTGTGTCAAATATTTTTATGGTTTCCATTTTCTTTCTCCTCATAATGCGCCAAAGACACATTATAATTCCTCTCACTAAAGCTACACCTTGCGGTGAGGGTTAATAGCATACTATTAAAGTATGGGTGTAAATGATTGTCTAATTCTACCTAAATTGTAGTTATTAGAAACTAATTGTTTTTATATTGTGTAAAAAAGGGTGTGGATCGTTAAACGATTAGAGTGCGAGCAGTAGCAGGAGAGAGCTATCTTTAGTGAAAATAGTTTGTTGGTTTATGATAGTTTTCATAATCTCTCCTTTAAATTTTAAGTATTATACACTATTTGAAAATAAAAGACAAGGGATAATAATTATCTTTTAATGTTAATTTTTTTTACTTTATGTATCCGTACTTTCTGCTTCTTCTTCAGCTTTAGCTCTGGCTTCTGCTGCAGCTATTTTGTCACCATGTGCTAGACGACTTTCCATGTTGTTTTCTTTTTCATAGTCAGCAATGATAGAACGTACTTTTTTACCTTCGATCACTTCAACATCTAAAAGTATAGCAGTCATATTTTCTATGGCTTGGTGATATTCGTTGAGTGTCTTCTTTACAAATGTATAACGTTCATTGAGAGTAGACTTGATGAAACTGTCCATATCTTCAGCCATTTTTTCACTATAGTCGGTACTCACAGCACCACCACCTAAAAATGAATTTTGACTACGAGAGAGTACCATTAACCCTGCAACATCTGTCATTCCATATACAGAGATCATATCTTTTAAGATAGCAGTTGCACGGTCGAGATCATTACCGGCACCTGTGCTTATCTCACCTATGAAAACCTCTTCTGCCGCACGACCACCAAGAAGTACATCTACTTCAGCTAGGAGTTCATGTTTTTGTTTTAAGAATCTGTCTTCATCATCTGGAAGATGAAGTGTATAACCTAATGCACCAAGTCCTCTAGGAATGATAGATACTTTAGTCACACGGGTTGCACCTTTGGTAAGTTCTGCCATAAGTGCATGGCCACTTTCATGGTAAGCCACTATTTTTTTCTCTACTTCTGAGATTTTACGGTTTTTCTTTTCAAGTCCTACAAATGAACGTTCTATTGACTCAAGTAAGTCAGATTGTTCTATCTCTTTTTTGTTGAAACGTCCTGCGAGTAAAGCTGCTTCATTAATGATATTTGCTAAGTCAGCACCTGCAAGGCCTGCAGTTTGCTTAGCAACCACCTTTAGATCTACGGAAGAAGACAACTTTACACCTTGTGAATGTACTTTTAGTATGGCTAAACGTCCATCATAATCAGGTTTGTCAACCAGTACTTGTCTGTCAAAACGTCCAGCTCTAAGTAGGGCAGCATCGAGTGTTTCTGGTCTGTTTGTAGCTGCAAGTACGATGACAGGAGTATCTGTACCAAAACCATCCATCTCTGCTAGGAGTTGGTTAAGTGTTTGTTCTCTTTCATCATTTCCACCCATTTGTCCACCACTCGAACGGCTTTTACCGATAGCATCTATCTCATCGATGAATATGATCGATGGCGCTTCTTTTTTGGCTTGAGCAAAAAGATCACGTACACGGCTTGCACCCACACCGACAAACATCTCGATGAATCCTGAACCACTTACAGAGAAGAATGGTACTGATGCTTCACCTGCAACAGCTTTAGCAAGGAGTGTTTTACCAGTACCTGGAGGTCCTACTAAAAGCAAGCCTTTTGGAATTTTCGCACCAAGTTCCATATAGCGTTCCGGGAATTTAAGGAAATCAACGATCTCTTTCACTTCATCTTTGGCTTCTTCAACCCCTTGTACATCATCAAATTTTGTGTCTGGTTTTTCAGAATTGATCAGTTTATCGGCTTTTCCTGCACCTAAGATACCACCACCCATACCTTTAGACATTTTTTTAGCTAAGAAGATCCAGATACCAAAGAAGATGAGGATAGGAAGCAATGACCCTAAAAGATCAGAAACAAAACCGCCACCCATGATACCTTCATAAGTTATGTTCTTTTCTTCTAGAAGAGGGATAAGCTCTTTATCATAGGTTGGAACATTTTGTGCTACAAAACGTATTTTTCGACCATCACTGTCTGCAATAGCTTCTATTGTTGTAGGTGTGAGCTTCACCGAAGTGATAGTACCTTTTGCTATTTCACTCTTAATCTCTGAATATTTTACTGTTTTGGTTTGCGTAACATTGTTACCACTGTCTAGCATATTACCAAGACCATCACTATCACCTACAAATGATTTAAAAATCATGATGATGACGATA
>NZ_JBFENQ010000173.1:0-3235 GCF_041551015.1 Sulfurovum sp.
ATACGTACTGCCATCATCATAATATTTTGAAACCAATTTCTCAATACGTTCCATATCTATAATTTCTGCAGTACCTCTACCTATCTCTTCTAATGCCTTTTGTACCATACTCAATATCCCTTATTTATTTGTTATATGCGTCATCTAAACTTATGATCTCAATGAGTTTAAACGTTTGTGAAATTTTTTCTGCAAGCTCTTGCTTCTTATGCTCGCTACTCTCTACTTCTATTTGACAGAACTCTGCCTGTTCTGAATTTCTAATGCCTAATTCTATACTCAATATATTGAGATTAAGTGTCGAGAGTTTTGTCAACAGATCTGCCAAAATACCTTTACGATTCTGAAGACTTATGGTGAGCCTATATCTAGAGAGTTTAGAACCAGTCCAACTCACGTAGATCATCTCTTGACCCTCTAAAATTTTAGCATAGGCTTTCTTGCATAATTTATGATGTATAATAGCTTTACTACCCTTATAAAATGCAACGATTTGGTCGCCATCTTTAGGATGACAGCAATAATCAAATTCTACTCCATCTATTGGCTTATTCGTAAAGAATCTAAAGTGTTCCAGCTCTTTAATATATGGTTTTTTATATCCTTTTTTAAGTAATTCCCAAAAGCGTACCTCTTTGGTACCCATATATTCTGCAACTTTATGTATAGTCTCTTTATAATAATCAAGTTGGCCCGGTAATTTATAAATTGAATCATTGTAATCCATACTTATAAGAAGCTCTTTCATTGCACTGCTCTCTTGAGAAAACAATGTCCCCAAAATATTGTAGGCACTTAAGGTATCTGATTCTTTTATTCTTGCTCGGCAAGAACTTCTGATACCCTCTTTTGCTTTTGATGTTTTCACGGTATCCAGCCATGAACAGTGAAGATGTGGTTTATTGTCTTTCAAAATATTCACAATGTCCCCATTTTTCAAAATAGTCAAAAGTGATGCTTGCTGTTTATTTACCAATGCTTCTGTCGCATTGATACCTACTTCAGAGTGGATAGCATAAGCAAAATCAAGTGCCACTGAGCCTTTAGGTAAGGTATAATAATCACCTTTAGGTGAAAATACTGTAATATCTTCAGAAAAAAGATCTGATTTTGCCAATTCGTAGAACTCTTCTATAGATTCATTCTGATAATGTAAACTCTCTAACCATTCCAAGTTTACACTATTGTTCCCACCTTTGTATTTCCAGTGTGCAGCAACACCATACTCGGCAAGTCTATGCATCTCTATAGTTCGTATCTGAGCTTCAACAATACCTTCTTCATCAAACAATGTAGTATGTATAGTTTTATATCCATTTTCTTTAGGGACAGCTATATAATCTTTAAATCTGGAGATAAGTGGCGTAAATCTTAAGTGCATAAGCCCTAAAACCCTATAACAGTCTATCGGCTCTTTAACGATGACACGAACTGCCAGCAGATCAAGTACCTCTTCTATACTAACACCTTTACGATGCATCTTAAGATAGATAGAATAATAATGCTTCACTCTTCCGATAATTTCAAAATCACCTTCCTTGAAACCGTCTTTATCCATCATCTCTTTTACATTTTGTATAAACGTATTGAGTTTGATCTTTAGGTTTTGTGAATTTGATTTGATATAAGTATCTATTTGCTTATAATCTTCAGGATAGATATAACGAAAACTTAAATCTTCCAAATAATTTTTTAGTTTGGAGATACCAAGTCTATGTGCAATAGGTGCATATACAACAATTGTCTCTTCTGAAATACGCTTTTGTTTTTCAGAACTCAATGCTTCTAGCGTCAGCATATTATGCAGTCTGTCACAAAGCTTGATCACAAGTACACGTACATCTTTTATAGAAGCGATAAGCATTTTTCGAAATGAAAGTGCAGAGTTTATGAGCCGTTCATCTGAGCCTGAGGGGATCAACTCTTCATCACGGATCTCAACGATCTTAGTCAGACCTTCAACCATATGTGCAACATCATATCCAAATTCACGTTCCAAATCTTCAATGGTATAACTTGTATCTTCGACTACATCATGTAAAAGAGCGGCCTGTACCATCATTTCATCATTAGATATCTTTGCTGTAATTGCTGCTACCAATATAGGATGGATGATGTAAGGCTCACCGCTTTTACGTACTTGGCCTTTATGTGCTTCGAGCGAAAGTTCTAGTGCTTTAGCGGTCGCAGGTAGGGGAGTTGGGAGTTCTTCCCAAAGAAGAGCACTTGCCTCTTCTATAGTATCTATATCTTTTGCTTTATCTAGAAAAGCTTCCAAAAGGGTTTAGCCTTCTAAGCTTACAGTAATTTTACCTTCAGCTATTTCTTGAAGTGCAATATCTGAATATTTCATACCTGAAGTATCCATATCTAAAAGCACTTCAGCACCGTTAGCGATTGCTTCGGCTCTTTTTCCTACCGCATTTGCAAGAAGGTATTTATCAAAATCTACTTTTTCTAGTGCTATTGCTGTTAATTGTTCTGTTCTCATATCTATTCCTTTATTATTTCATTCTCAATTTTAGTGTTGTCTTATTTAACAATTGAACAAAGGCTCATATCGCCTTTGACAATTGCAAGAAGATTACCTTTTTCAAACATGTTACATACAACAATAGGCAATCCATTCTCTTTAGCCAAAGCAATGGCAGTATCATCCATTACTTTGATATGATCATTCAATGCTTGATCATAGGATAAAGTATCAAGTTTCACTGCATCATCAAACTTATTTGGATCTTTGTCATAGACACCATCCACTTTTGTTGCTTTGATAAGAAGATCAGATTCTATCTCAGAAGCTCTAAGTGTAGCTGCCGTATCTGTTGTAAAGTAAGGATTACCCGTACCTCCTGCAAATACAACAACACGACCTTTTTCCAAATGTCTTCTTGCACGACGTACAATAAATGCTTCACCTATCTCTTGCATATCTATAGCAGACTGGAGTCTGGCTTCAAGTCCTGCATGTTCCAATGCTTCTTGAATCGCCACACCATTGATCACAGTAGCAAGCATACCCATATAGTCACCCGATGTTCTCTTAATGATCCCATCAGCAGCAGCAGTCACACCACGAATTATATTACCACCACCTACAACGATACCCACTTCAACACCGTTGTCTACAAGTTCTTTAATCTCACCTGCAATAAAATTGAGAATCTGAGTATCAATACCATACCCTTCTTCACCCGCCAATGCTTCACCAGAAAATTTTACCAATACTCTTTTA
>NZ_JBFENQ010000174.1:0-3228 GCF_041551015.1 Sulfurovum sp.
AAAAATTTATGTGGGTGATGTAGCTGTGGGTGGCGATGCCCCTATCTCTGTGCAGTCTATGACGTATAGTGATACACATAACGTAGCAGCCACAGTAGAACAGATAAACCGTCTACATTTCGCGGGCGCTGACATGGTGCGTGTTGCTGTTCCTGAAATGCAGGATGCATTGGCACTTAAAGCTATCAAAGAGCAAATTTCTTTACCACTTATTGCAGATATTCACTTTAACTATAAACTTGCTCTAGAAGCAGCAAAGTGGGTGGACTGTATACGTCTTAATCCTGGAAATATCGGTGAGAAATCACGTATTAAAGAGATAGTGAAAGCCTGTCAAGACAGAAATTTACCTATTCGTATAGGGGTTAATGCAGGTTCATTGGAAAAAGAATTTGACCAAAAGTATGGTGCAACGGCTGAGGGTATGGTCGCGTCTGCAGAGTACAACATTAAGTTTTTGGAAGATCTGGGATTTACAGATATAAAAGTATCTCTTAAGGCATCTGATGTAGACAGAACCGTAGATGCCTATAGAATGTTACGTCCTAAAAATGACTACCCTTTTCATTTGGGTGTGACAGAAGCAGGGACCATTTTTCATGCGACTATTAAATCTGCCATAGGTTTAGGTGCTTTACTGCTTGATGGTATAGGAGATACGATGCGTGTTTCCATTACCGGTGAACTTGAAGAAGAGATCAAAGTTGGTAAAGCCATACTCAAAGACAGTGGCAGGATGAAAGAAGGGCTGAACATCATCTCTTGTCCTACCTGTGGACGTATAGAGGCTGACTTGGTGAGCGCTGTAGCAGAAGTAGAAAGACGGACGGCGCATATTAAAACACCTATGGATGTTTCTGTAATGGGCTGCGTGGTCAATGCTATCGGTGAAGCGAAACATGCTGATGTTGCGATCGCCTATGGTAAAGGTTCAGGACTGATCATGCTTAAAGGGGAAGTGGTTGCAAGACTTCCCGAAGAAGACTTGGTCGAGAGATTTGTGCAAGAAGTAGAGAAATTCGCAGAGGATAATAAATAATGGAAAACATGTACAATCTAAATATAGAGAGAGCAGTACTTTCTGCCGTTATTTTTGATCCTGAAACGTATGAAGAGATCGCAGCCAAGTTAAAACCACATGATTTTTACCTCCCTTTTCACCAGCATGTGTTTGCTGCGATGGAAGAACTTAGTGTAGAGGAGAAACCTCTTGATGATGAATTTTTACGTTCTAAACTGAATAGTATGGGTAAGTTTGATGAGGTAGCGATGCTTGACTTGCTTTCAGCAAATCCAATCACCAATACAGCTGCTTACCTCAAAGAGATAAAAGCAAAGTCCAGTAAAAGAGCTTTGGCTACACTTGCGACAGAGATAAGGAAAGTCACTATAGAAGATGATCTCCCTGCTGAAGAAGTGATGAATCTGGTTGAGAAAAAGCTTTATGAGATCACACAAAACTCAACATCAGATGACTTTAGGGAAGCTAAAGAGATCACTTTAGCGATGATGACTGAGATAGAACGTCTCAAAGCACTTGGAAATTCTAAACTTATCGGTACAGATACCGGGTTTAGAAACCTTAATGATAAAACATCAGGATTTGGTAAAGGGGACTTGGTGATCATCGCTGCACGTCCTGCTATGGGAAAAACGGCATTTGTACTCAATATGGCACTCAAAGCCATAGAGCGTAATGAAGGGGTGGCTTTTTTCTCACTGGAAATGCCGGCAGAACAGCTCATGCTGAGACTGCTGTCTGCTAAAACATCTATACCACTTCAGGCGCTTAGAGTGGGTGATCTTAAAGATGAGCAGTGGAGTGATCTTTCTGCTGCAACGCAAGACCTCTCTCAGAAAAAACTTTTTGTAGATGACGGTGGATATGCAACCATCCACCATGTGCGCAGTAAGCTTCGTAAACTTAAAGGGCAACACCCTGAAATATCTGTTGCTATCATTGACTACTTACAACTTATGAGTGGTGAAGGTAGAGAAGGAAGACAACAAGAAGTTTCTGAAATCTCAAGAGGACTCAAACAGTTAGCCAGAGAATTGCAGATACCTATCATCGCGCTTTCACAGCTTAATCGTGGAGTAGAAAGCAGGGATAATAAACGTCCAATGCTCTCTGACCTGCGCGAGTCCGGAGCCATAGAACAAGATGCCGATATTATTCTCTTTGTTTACCGTGATGATGTCTATCGTGAGGCACAAGAGAAAGAAAAAGAGATGAAAGCCAAAGCAGAAGGTAAAGAGTACACATCCGAGTTTAGAAAAAAACCTGAGGAAGATGCAGAGATCATCATAGGAAAACAAAGAAATGGTCCTACAGGTACAGTGAACCTCATTTTCCAAAAGAACTTTACACGTTTTGTGGATGCGCCAAGTGGTCCGGCATTTGAGATAGAGTATGAAGATGCTGATATCCCTATGAATACAGGTAATATAGAGTTACCAACTATATAGGACACAATAGACAAAGCTCTATATTCTGTTACGCTAACGTTGAGTTTGCTTAGGCTTCAGCAGTTGGCTCACGCAACTAGTTGCGCTAATGAGACACGCAAGAAAGAGACTTCTAATGCAGCTAGAAAAACCAAAACTATTTCCTGAAAAGAAAACGTTTGTTTGGACAGTGCTCTTTTTTCTGTCGATAATTCTTATTCGTCTTTTCATCGAATATCAATCCTATCAAAGTTTCATTTCAAAACCTTTTTATTATACCCATGCGAAAGTCCTTAATGCCTATACAAAGTCTAAAGGTAATAAACGTTATCAAGTGCTTAAACTTCGTAGTGATGACGGATTTACTTTTTATACGACCAATTATAGTAAAGATGATTTCCAGCATAAACGGTTACGTTTACAGATATTTCCAAATAAAAGTATATCTTTTACCGACTATCTAGGTACATTTTATGTAAAAAGTCGTATTAAAGAAAAACAGCTTCTTGATTTAACTTTTAAAGATGATCTGCTTGAAAAAGTGTCTATACAACATAAGGACCCCTCTTTAGCATCATTTTACAATGCTATTTTTTTTGCTACGCCTTTAGATAAAGAGCTAAGAGAAAAAATAAGTATGCTTGGTGTCAGTCATCTTGTGGCATTGAGCGGATTTCATTTGGGAATATTATGGGGATTGGTCTATAGCCTTCTTTTGTTACTCTATAGGCCCCTACAGCAACACTTTTCCCCTTATCGCCATGCACTGTTCGATGTCGG
>NZ_JBFENQ010000175.1:0-3195 GCF_041551015.1 Sulfurovum sp.
ACGATAACACCATCTACCCCTTTGGATTTATCTTTGGCAGTATTCTGATCTACACCAAATCCTACATAGACAGGCGTATCTGTAAACTCTTTGATATCTGCGATGATAGGCTGTAGATCTTCACTTTGTCCTGAACCGGTGATACCTGCATAGGCTACAAGGTAGATGAATTTTTTTGCATCTGTAACTATCTGCTCTATACGCGCTTTAGAGTCTGTAGGAGCAATGAAGTCTATGAGGTTCAGCCCTGCAGCTTCTATAGCTGGTTTATATGGTTTTGCTTCTTCGAAAGGAAGATCGGGGATGATGAAACCGTTTACGCCTGCTTTGTTTGCTTCAGTGATGAAAGTATCTAAGCCTTTGTGGTAAAAAGGGTTGAAGTACCCCATCCATAAGGTATCTATGTGCGGAGCTATCTTCGCAGAAGCTTCAAACAGGTGGTTGAGTTTAAAACCGTTTTCCAAGGCTTTCAGGTTTGCTTTTTCGATGACGGGACCATCAGCAACAGGGTCAGAAAAAGGCATACCTAGTTCAAGTGTATCGACACCTGCTTCAGCTAAAGCCAAGGCAGCATCAACTGTAAATTCCAATGAAGGGAAACCGGTAGTAATATATGCAACTAAATTTTTCAATATGGGCTCTTTTATGACAATATGTAATATATTTTTGTTATTATACATTTTTTAGATAAAATGAGACACGTTTAGAAGAGAAGAGAGGTTTCTTCACTTCAGTGACTGAACTGTAATGGTTATAGCAAAGCAAAACCGTGCAGAAAATACCTAATTATGTAGGAAGATTATGAGTATTCACACCCCCAGAATAGAAGAAAAAGTAACTTTAACGACCATTGCAAAGATGAAAGGTGTTGAGCCTATTACCATGGTGACAGCCTATGATGCACTTTTTGCACAGCTTTTCGATGGTGAAGTAGAGATGATACTCGTTGGAGACAGTTTAAATATGAGTTTTCTAGGAAAAGAAGACACACTTTCTGCAACTATGGATCAGATGATCTATCATACACAAGCGGTGTGTAATGGTGCAACATTACCGATTATCGTACTAGATATGCCTTTTGGTACCTATACATCACCTGAAGTGGCAGTCAAAAATGCAACAAGAGCCTACCAGGAAACCAACGCCCAAGCTGTAAAGATTGAGGGTGGAAAAGAGAGAGCGCATATTGTTGAAGCTTTGACACAAAACTCTATCGCTGTCCTTGGACACATAGGGCTGATGCCGCAATTCTTACGAAGTGAAGGTGGTTACAAAATACGAGGGAAAGACCAGGCTGACATCGATGCATTGGTTGAAGATGCAAAAGCACTTGAAGCGGCGGGTGCATTTGCCATTGTGGTTGAAGGGGTGAAAGAAGAAGCGGCTAAAGCTATTACCGAAGCAGTCTCTGTACCGACCATAGGTATAGGTGCGGGGAATACCACAGATGGACAGGTTCTTGTCTGGAGTGATATGTTTGGGTTCTTTGAAGCCTTTAAACCGAAGTTCGTCAAGCAGTATTTTGATGGAGCAAAGCAAGTGCGTGCAGGTCTTGAAGCGTACCGTAATGATGTCAAGGCCAGAGAATTTCCTAGTGATGAGTATACCTATTGAGAAAGTCGATAAAATGACTAAAGGTTTGCTTGCTATGGGTATGGTTGCAGGATTCTACTTAAGTGGCTGTAGTGATAACAGATCAGTACACAGTCCACTGGCCAAAGCAGGTTCTGCTTCTGACATAGAAGATAAATTGGCAACAACACAGGCATTACGTCATACAAATATACAAGTACATACACAAAATGGTAAAAATATTTTATCTGGTGTGGTACATACGCAAAAGCAAAAATTCTTAGCAAGTTCAGTGGCACGTTCCGTCGAAGGTTCAGGCACAGTAGTCAATCAATTGGTGGTAAAGTAACAGATGGAACGTATGGTTGAAATAGAACGTTTTGATGAAGAGATCTCTTATGAGGTAACCCTTCGTCCTAGTTCATGGGATGAGTATATCGGTCAAGAGAAGATCAAAAAGAATCTGAAAGTATTTATAGAAGCGAGTAAAAAAAGAGAAGAAGCGTTAGATCACATTCTCTTTTTTGGACCTCCGGGTTTGGGTAAGACGACTATTGCAAACATTATTTCCACAGAGATGGGAGCAAATATTAAAACCACTGCTGCACCGATGATAGAAAAAGCGGGAGACTTGGCGGCACTTCTGACCAATATCGAAGAGGGGGATATTCTTTTTATTGATGAGATCCATCGTATGTCTCCAGCTATAGAAGAGATACTCTATCCGGCTATGGAAGATTTTCGTTTAGACATCATAATCGGTTCTGGTCCTGCTGCACAAACAGTGAAGATAGACTTGCCGCGTTTTACACTGATAGGGGCAACTACAAGAGCAGGGATGCTCTCCAACCCTCTTAGAGAGCGTTTTGGTATGCATTTTCGTATGCAATTCTATACACCTGTTGAGTTAGCTAAAATTGTTGGACAAGCTGCAAAGAAACTTGAAAAACCAGCACAGGAACACGCTGCCTCTGAAATAGCACGTAGAAGCAGGGGTACACCGCGTATTGCACTGCGTCTACTTAAACGTGTCAGAGACTTCTCTGAAGTGGCTAATGAAGAAGAAGTGACATTACAAAGAGCCCAATATGCTTTAGATGAATTGGGTGTCAATAACTTAGGGTTTGATGAACAGGATATACAACTTTTAGAATTGCTTGTCTCGGCGAAAAGCAAACCTATGGGGCTTAGTACCATAGGTGCAGCACTAAGTGAAGATGAAGGTACGATCGAAGATGTTCTAGAACCTTATCTTATAGCAAACGGATATATTGAAAGAACAGCACGTGGTCGTATAGCTACACAAAAAAGTTATGAACATTTTAAACTTGGCGGGTTGAAGGACGGACTTTTTGATAACGAATAAAAGTATAACTATCACGGTACTTTTTGTACTTTCACTTATGGGTGCCTATAGTATTTATAAACCATTTTTACTCTCTATCGTGGTTGCGATGCTGCTTACGATGGCCACTTATAACTTGACAAAAAAGTTGATCAAGTATTTTAATTCCAGAAAGTTGAGTGCTATTTTTACTTCTTCACTTTTGATCTTGATACTTTTTGCGCCTATTATCTATATGGCAACCACAGGAGTAGGGTATATCGCTCAACTTGATGTTG
>NZ_JBFENQ010000176.1:0-3162 GCF_041551015.1 Sulfurovum sp.
AAGTGACCATGATGTTATTAGAAAAAAACTAGAAAAGTTTCATAAACGCTGGGAAGTACTTAAAGGTCCAAAAGAGCTACAAGGTTTTTTAGAAAAAGATTTTAAGAAGTGGTACACGCAACATATCTCAAAATGGGATTCTCAAACTGCTCTGCATGTTAGTTAATTAATAGAGTGGCACCAGGACATTCACTTTGGGCCAACCCCACTTACATAAGACTCTTAATTAGTCAATAATTAAGAGTCCGTACTCTAATAGAATTTTATCTAGCTAATATCTCATCCAACTCATCTTCATAAATAATCTCTTTTTCAAGAAGTGATTTTGATAAGCTCTGTATAGTATTCCAATGTTCATTGACTAAATTTATTGTACTTTTTTCACCTTCAATCATCCAGCGTTCAAGTGCAGTGTCGATCTTCTCATGATAGTGTTCTGTCCCTTTACTACTAAGACCATTTTCTTTGGCATCCATTACACCATTGATATTTATGTACCCAACCTCTTTATCCATTCCATAATATGCTATCGCTTTGTACGCATCACGTGTGGCTTGTTGTAAGTCGTTTGTAGCACCCGTATCCATACCCTCAATGTCGCCAAACTGTTTTATCTGTGCCGTTCTTCCTGCCAAAGATACACATATTTTGTCTTTAAAATCTTTAACTGTCATGTTTTCTTGTACATCACTGTAGTTGTGTGAAATAAAGTGCTCATTATTGTCTTTTGGCGTAAGACTTACATGCTCAATGCTAACATGAGGCATTAAAGTCTTAGAGACGACTGCGCGTCCCGCTTCATAAATCGCTGTTTCTTCAAACATCTGCTCAAGTGATAAGTAAGACTGTCTCTCACCATATTTAATTGTATTGATCTGATCAATTAAAATATCTTGGGTGATTGCAGGTAAGCCATGACGTAAACAGTAAAATGAAGCTTCTTTTCCTAGCATTTCAAGTTGAGAACCCGTAAATCCTGTTGTATACATCAGCAATTTTTTCATATCAAATGTACCGTTTGTAGGCTTTTCTTCAATAATTTTATCTAAGAAATATTGCCTTGCATCTTTATCAAGATTGTTGATTTCTATATGGATCTCAACCCTTCCTGCTCTGATAATGGCAGGATCGATGTTTTCTTTATAATTGGTTGCAGCAATGACAAAGATATCTTCACCTTTTCTACCTGAAAAGCCATCTATCTCTGATAAGAGTTTATTAATAGGTACTTCTCTACCATTTTCTCCATCACGTTTTCCAATAGTATCGATCTCGTCAATAAAGATGATAGCTGGTGCATATGCCTTTGCCCTGGTAAAGATGAGCTTTGTCTTCTCAGGCTGGAGCAGTTCAAGTCCTGTAGTTGAGATAAAAGGCAGTTCTGCCTCTTTGGCAAAGGCTTTTGCAAGCATCGTCTTTCCTGTACCAGGAGGTCCATACAGAAGCATACCCTTTGGTGGTGCGATATTAAAACTTTCTAAAAGTTTGGGATCTTTAAAGAAGTTAATGACCTCGCCTAATCTCTGCTTTGCCTTATGATGGCCTGCAATATCATCAAAAGATACATTTGGAATATCAAAGACGAGACCATCTTCGCTAAAGTCTTTGATTCTAACCACTTGTGAAAACTTACAAGAGTTTACTTTATAAGTAATGATGCCATTTTTCTCAGTGATCGTATCATTAATATCAAGGGTAGTATTTTTCCTAAACAACTCTCTTACAAGTGTTTCATTTTCAATAAGTGGTCTTACCCGTTCATTTAAAAATGTTACAGACTCTTTAGACAGTGATACTTTTATCTGCTTGAAGCTCATAAGCGGCTTATCTGATTCTTGCATGAATTGAGTGATTCTGTTAAAAAAGTGAGTACTCACTTTCTCTTTAAGACGTCTTGCATCAAGTTCGGGAGCAAAGTTAAGCATCTGAATTGTTAAAAAATTATCAAAGTTTTTAGCTACAACAAACTCTATTTTATATTGACTATAAAACTCATCTATAAAGCTTAGAAATACTCTTTTAGATATTTTTTCAAAGGCATCATACTCAAGCTTATTAAAAAGGACAATGTTGGCTTTAGAAAACCTAGAAACAAGCTCTGGTACGATGGCTTCCTGTATACCACCACTTCTACTTTCTCGTTTCTTTTCTCTTTTAATCGCTTCAAGGATCATCGATTCAGCTTGGATATAGTCTTTTTCAACTAAATCTTTAAACCTGTAGTCTTGATAAAGCTCTTTACCTACACTCGTCGTAATAATAAAAATTGCCTCAGTAAAGTCCACTAAGTAATTTGCATTTTCATCGTTGTAGATGATGTCAGGATCTTCATTACACGGCTCATCTGTGATCTTGTCCCAACCACATGCATCACGCATCTTACCACCTTCAAAGATGGAAAAAAGGTTGTTTTGGATGACATTATCACACTTTTCAAAAGAATCAAGTACGATAACCGCTTTAGGATTTCTATGTACAAAACCTGTGAGTTGACCAACACCATAGCCTTTCCATCCAGCAGGATAGCCATACAACTCTCCACCGTTTTGCTGATGATACTGTGTCATGTCAAACTTCATGATCTTATACTTCGGCATATGTTTTGCCATCAGTTCAGCAAGGAAGGTCTTACCGGTAGCGGGAGGTCCTAAAAAAAGATAGGTGGCCTTAGGTCCTTTTTCGTCTTTGATAGAGGTTTTCATACTGTTGGCAACAATATTGATTGCTTGTTCTTGTCCAAAAAGATCTTTAGAGAGTTCTTCTTTGAATTGCTTCACAAATTCTATATTGTTTTGCGCTTCTATTAAGGCTTCGTCATCCCACTCACCTTCATCTAGTTTCTTGTGTTTTTCAATATTTGCTTTGACTAGTGCTTCTGTTTCTGTCATTTTTTACTCTTATTAGTTTGGATCTATTTTATCTATATGATCAATAAAGTGAATTGTAGCTTTTCTATCTTAATTATGGAGCATCCGTTACTGGTCTGAAAACTAGCCATTACTCTTTGCTTTAGCAATACGCGCTAACATTGCATCAAGATTTCCAGTTGAACGTACTTCTACTACTGCCGTTACAACTGCATGCAATGCAACATATTTTAGATAGCTTGTAAGGTCTTCACAACCGTTCTCTTTCATGTTTTCTTCTATTTTTGTTTTTTGT
>NZ_JBFENQ010000177.1:0-3161 GCF_041551015.1 Sulfurovum sp.
TTCAGAGTGAAACTTTGAAAGTAGAGGGATAGACTCTTCATAGGCTTTTTGTGTCTCTTCTGAGTTCATAACAGAGTTAAGGTGTGAAAGAGGAGTAAAGAAAAGTCCTAACTCTTCATCTAAGTCTTGTAGAGGTTTAAGAATTTTTTCATAACTGGTTTCATCATTTGCAGTGATGTTATTGATGATTTCTCTTTGCTTGTTTAAAAGAGCATCTAAATCTTTGGGAAATTGTTCTAAATTGTTTATTTTGAATTCTTGAAACATAGTTTATTGATCCGTTATTTTATTTTTTTGATTGTAGCATATTTTATAAAAGGCGATATTAATTCTCATACGATGATATGAGATTTTAAACTACTTGATTCTTTTAAATGGCTTGAATAAAAGTAAAAGTTTTGGTAATAGTATCAAATCTGATGTGAGTGCAGCAATCATGACCAACATAGTAAGTAATCCAAAATAAATGGTTGGAATCAAATTTGACAGCGTTAAAATAGAAAAACCTATCACGATTACAAGTGTGGTGAAATATAGAGCATTTCCAATACTGTTGTTTGTTCTGTGCATGCTAAAGTAGTAACGATTATCTTTTGCAAACTCAACCTTAAATCGGTGAATATAGTGTACCGTGTCATCTATGCCTATACCCATAGCAATCGCCGCAATAGTAATAGTCATAATATCAAGAGGGATGTGTAGCCAGCCCATAAATCCAAAGACCATACCAATGGGAATAACATTGACAGTTAAAGCGATAAGTGTGAGTTTGAAGTCCCTGAAGAGTACAAAAAACATGATGGAAACTATGAGCAGTACAAGACCGATCATAGTGATTTGTGAATGAAAGAGGGACTGCAACATATTGTTGTAAAGTACCATGAGATTTGACAGCTGCACAGTTGCGACATTAGGATCTATAATATGTATTAGGTCATCTTTTATTTTTTTCAGTAATGCATCCCTGCGTAAAGCTTCATTGGAGTCTACAATACGTGTAGTGAACCTTAGTTGATTATTGTCGATATTGACATAAGGTGTAAGTATCACATCTCTATATTTTTGAGGTAGCTTTTGATAGACCAAAGCAAGATCTATACTGTCTAAATCTTTATTTTCATTGAGTACCTTTCCTGTATCAAGAAGCGTGGCAAAAGATTGTACTTCTCCTATTTGAACCAGGTGTGTTAAATAGTCATGGACTTTTTTTATAATCTTGATCTTTTCATCGGTAAACCAGTATTGATCCTGGTTCTCAACAGTATTAAACTCATTTTCAAATGAATCTGATTCTTCTTCCGTATCTTCTTGTGTCTCTATAATAGGTGAGGATGTACTATTTTTATCTGACAGAGTGAGTATGATATCTAAGGGTGTTGTTCCTCCCAACTCCTGATCTATGATTTTCATGCCTTTGTAGATGTCAGTATCTTTTTTAAAGTAGTTAATGAAACTGTTCTCGACAATAAGTTGAGAAGCTCCTGTAACACTGAATACAATTGTAAGTATAGAGATGATGTAGATAGCTTTTTTATCATGTAATACAATTCTAGCAGTCAGAGAAGGTATAAATGACATAGATCTTTTTTGCTTTATAGGAGGTGTTTTCTTAAGCAGCATAAGTACAGTAGGAAAGACAATAAACGCAATGATAAGTGACATTGTAATTCCTGCGCTCATCATCCAACCTAGATTGATTACAGGATGGATATGAGAATAAAGAAGTGAAGAAAATCCTGCAATAGTAGTGAGAATCGCAAAGAAAGTAGGTGTCGCTTTTGTAAGCATGGTGAGCAAAATAAGTCTTTTGGATGAAGCACGGGGATAGAGTGATAAAAGTTCTTCATATCTTACAATAAGGTGTAAAACAATAGAAATTGTGATAATAAGCTGCAAGGCAATAAAATTTGAAGAGATGACAGTGATCTCCCATCCAAAAAATCCTAGACTGCTCGTAATTGCAATGACAGACAGAGTGCAGATAAGGATAGGCAGCATCACCCATCTTGGTTTTCTGAAAACAAGACCCAAAACAAGAATAATAAGGAGTATAAGAGTACTTCCATAAAGGAATAGATCGTTTTTAACAAATCCAACAATGTCGTTGGAGATCATTTGGACACCACCTAAAAAAAACGTAGCATCGTCTTGATATTTTGAAATAAGAGAGCGGATTTCTTTAATATTTTTATTGTCAAGAATACGTTGTTCGTCCCTATGTTTTTTAAACGCTACTGTAACATTGCTAAGAGCTTGTTTTTCTTCCTTTGTAAGAGAAGAGATTTTTTGTTTGTCAAGTAAAAGATTTCTCTTTTCCAAAAGAGTAAAATATTCTGGATCCTGATATAAATGAATGATGATAGAAGATATTGTAAAATCTTTATTGACAAGCCTGTCTTTATATAAAGGACTGGTTAAAAACTCTTGTTTAACCAGTGATAGATTGATATCAGAGTTTTTAAGTGTTCTTGTTTCATTGATTAGATCATCCATATCTCTTATAGGTGAAAAAAACAAAGGCGCATTGATCAGTGAATCTACAGATTCAACATTGGGTAATTTTTCTAGCGTATCACTGATATGTGTTAGGGTTTGCAGACTTTCAGGAGAGAGTAGATCATGTTTTGGTTTGTAGGCAAGAATAAGTACATCATTGGTTTGAAATCGTTTTGCTACAGCTCTGGAAAATGCCAAGTCTTTATCATCATTCAAAAGAAGCGTTTCTGCAGAAGCGTCTATTTCCAGTTTTTCGACATTCATACCAAAAATGAGGATGCTACTAATGAGTATAAGAAGAACAGATAACGGATATTTCAGTATCAGTTTTTGGTAAAATTTATGTAGCATAGGTCATCTTTTCATGATCATATAATGGTCTTGCTAGAGAATAACTTAGAGCGATTCTATAAGCTGTTTGACAGATTTGGTTTGTAAAAACTCAGAAAACTGTTTTCTATAGGTTTGAATAATACTCACACCGACTAACTCCACATCATAAATATACCATTGATTATTCTGACTTTTCTTATAAAATAGATAGACAACTTTATAGGTGTCGTCAAGGCCTATAACCTGAGTTTCTAAAGTAATTCGATTAGGTTTGATTTTTTTTAAATCTTTAATAATCACTTTTTCATTGTTGTAAAGTCTTAGCTTATCAA
>NZ_JBFENQ010000178.1:0-3090 GCF_041551015.1 Sulfurovum sp.
AGATATGCTACCATCAAATGTTTCAACACTTTATTCTAACGCGTATAATATGGAAAAAATTTTACCGACTGTAGATATCGTGATTGGGGCCGTTTATGTCAAAGGAGAGAAAGCACCATATCTTCTTACAAGAGATATGCTATCTCTATGCAAAAAAGGAGCAGTTTTGGTAGATGTAGCTATTGATCAGGGAGGATGTATAGAGACTTCAAGACCAACAACACATGATGATCCGATTTTTGAAGTAGATGGTGTTATACATTACTGTGTTACAAATATACCAGGTGACTATCCTTTAACCGCTACACAGGCATTAGCTAATGCAACCATACCTTATGTAACAAAGATAGCAGATCTGGGATGGAAGAACGCCAGCCTAGAAGACGCTGCTATCTATAGCGGAGTGAATATTGCAGGTGGATTTGTAACAGAAATAGCTGTAGCCAAAGCACATCAAATGAAATATCATGAATTAAAAGATATTATTAATAACTGTCCAGAATTCGGAGGTTCAGTATGATAAAACCACTTAGTGTCGATAAGCTCTATAAACATTGTAACTTAGAGCTATTTGACTTTAAAACAACTGCAGAACTTGAAGAGATTGATGAGATATTAGGGCAAAGCAGAGCACTCAAAGCTATCAGTTTTGGAATTGGTATAAAGAAAGAGGGTTACAATCTTTATGCAATGGGAAGAGTTGGCAGCGGTAAACACAGTGTAGTAGAAAAATTTATTCAAAGTCGTGCCAAAGATGAGAAAAAGCCTGGTGATTGGTGTTATGTAAATAATTTTGAAGACCCTAGAAAACCGATTTATCTAAAGCTGGGTTCTTCTATGGGTATGCAACTTAAAAATGATATGGAGGAATTGATTGAAGAGTTACAAACTGTTATTCCATCGATTTTTGAAAGCGAAGAGTACATAGAACAAAAACAGGCAATCATAGATAAAATTACTGAGGCTAAAGAAAAATCTTTAATTGATATACAAAAAAGAGCTAAAGAAGATGGTATATTGATCAAATATACTGCACAGGGCTATACTCTCTCACCTATAAGCAATGAAGGAAAAGTACTAGCAAAAGAGGAATATCAAGCACTTAACAGTAAAGATAAAGAAGAGATACAGGAAAAGATACTCAAATTTAGAAATCAGTTGGAAAATATAGTCCAAGATATTGTTATAGAAAGTAAGTTACGGCAAAAAGAGATTAGAAAACTTGAAAGAAATATGACAAAAAAAGCTGTTGATGCCAGTATAGACGAAATGAAAATAAAGTACCAGGAGTATAAAAAAGTGGTAGTTTATTTAGATAGTGTTGAAGAAGATATTATCGATAATTCTCAAGACTTTTTAATTGCTGCGCAAAACAACCTTATGGCTATGGGAATGAAATCTGTCAAACAGAGTGGAATATTTAACAGATACAGTGTGAATGTACTGGTAACAAATAAAGATGGAGTTGGTGCACCGATCATTTATGAAAATAATCCGACCTATGCAAATCTATTTGGAGAGGTTGAACATATCGCACAGATGGGTACACTTTTGACGGATTTCAATCTTATTAAAGCGGGTGCATTACATAAAGCAAATGGAGGTTATCTTATTTTGGATGCATCAAAGGTATTGATGCAGCCTTTTGTCTGGGAAGGACTGAAAAGAATGTTGAAATCTTCAGAGATCCGTATCGAATCTCTTGGACATTCATTGAGTTTGATAAGTACACTCTCCTTGGAACCTGAAACCATTGAACTAGATGTCAAGATAGTACTGATAGGTGATAGAATACTCTACTATTTACTATATAACTATGATCCTGAATTTAGAGAGCTCTTTAAGATCAATGCAGATTTTGAAAATGAAACAGAGCGTAATGATGAAAACAGTCAGCTTTATGCAAGGATGATCGGTATGATGGCAAAAGATAATGCTCTTTTACCATTAGACAAAGAAGCTGTAGGAAAAGTTATTGAATATAGTTCACGTTTGGTAGAAGACAGCCAAAAACTTTCAACACACTTGGGTGGTTTGAAAGACTTATTACAGGAAGCTGATTTTATTGCTGCACAGAAAAAGATGACAAAGATCGGCAGACCTGAAATAAATGAAGCAATTATGGAGAAGATAGAGAGATCTGACAGAATTAAAGATAAGATGTATGAAGCGATTCAGAGAGGAACGATACTTATTGAGACAAAGGGGTCTGCGATAGGCCAAATCAATGGTGTTGCTATACTTAATCTTGGAAACTTCTCTTTTGGTCATCCATCAAAGATAACTGCATTAACTAGACTTGGTAAAGGTGGTGTGATCAATATTGAGAGAGAAGTAAAACTAAGTGGTCCGACACATGATAAAGGAATGATGATACTTTCAGCTTATCTAGCTGCTAGCTATGCAAAAGATTTTCCTCTAAGCATAACAGCAACACTCGTTTTTGAACAATCTTATGGAAAAATCGATGGTGACAGTGCTTCATGTGCGGAGCTGTTTACTTTACTTTCTTCACTGAGTGAAGTACCTTTAGACCAATCTATAGCTGTGACAGGTTCAGTTAATCAAAATGGTCAAGTACAGGCAGTAGGGGGTATCAATGAAAAAATAGAAGGTTTTTTTGATATCTGTAGTCTGGTAGACGATGAATTAAGAAATGGCATTATTATTCCGGCATCAAATGTAGAACATCTAATGCTTAAAGAAGAGGTGCTTGAAGCTGTAAAAAAGGGTATCTTTAAGATCTATGCTATTGAGAGTGTAGATGAAGGAATGGAAATACTCACAGGGAAAACAAGTGGTAAAAAAGATAAAAATGGTCATTTTCCAAAAGATAGTATCAACTATCTTGTAGAAGAGAAGTTAAAACTTCTAGCCAATAAAAGCAAACAAAAAAAGATATGAGAAATTTATGATTATCTGTAGTTGTATCCTCCATCTGGAACTGCCTTATGTCCAATCACTCAAAGGACGTAGAAGTGTCACGAACAGTATGAAAGAGAAGCTTAAATCATTTAATGTTTCTGTGATTGATATCAGTGGTGAATACGCAAAAGAGGCTGATATCGCTTTTGTCTTTCTTTCTCAAAA
>NZ_JBFENQ010000179.1:0-3068 GCF_041551015.1 Sulfurovum sp.
TCAAGTGAACGAAGTTGTTTTGCATTGAGGTTGTTTTTATCCATATGTTCATAGCTCATAAGTATCGTACTTATAGGTGTATTCATCTCATGTGTTGCATCTTTCATAAATTTTGTTAAAGAGACGATGGATTTTTTAATAGGTGACAACATGATCTTAGCTAAAAGAAGGGCAACGAAAAGTATAAAGATAAAACCATAAAGCGCTACATAACCGATCTGTTGAAGAATACTGTTTAATTTATCCATATCAAGAGGTTTTTTAATCACAATATACTTTACATCCAAATACTCTTTATAGAGTGTTTCTATAAGATAGTATTCACCATTAGCAGCATAAAATAGTTTGGAAAAATCTATATCATCTATAAAAGTAGACGCAATGCGTTCTCCTTGGTTGTCATAGAGTGCAATGTCATATCCCTCTTCATAAAAAGTGAACTGCTCACTTTTATTGTTATGATAGTATTCTAATTTAGCATTGATAGTTCTTGCTTTATATCGCATTTCTAAATGCATCTTCTCGATCAAAGAATTCTTTTGATCCATATAGTAAAGATACCCAACCCATGTAGCTAATATACTGAGAGAACCCAGATACACAACCATGAAAATAATGACACTTTTAGTACTGGCCTTCATCAGTTTGAAGTTTCCATCTCAAATCTGTATCCAAGACCCCTGAGGTTTTGGATCATGTCTTTAGTAAGATGTTTTCTAAGATTCTTTATATGTGCTCTGAGAGATTCTGATGAGGGTGTTTCATCATAATCCCAGAGTACTTCATAAAGACTATCAAATGTTATGATCTCATTAGGGTGTTTCAAAAAGTGTTTGAGTAATTTAAGTTCTTTTTGTGGCAAAGAAACACTCTTCTCACCTGTGTGCAATAACTCTGTATCTATGTCAAAAGTGATATTTTCATCTATCTGTATAATAGTAGATCGTTGTTGTGTAAAAGAACGTTTCTGAATATTTTTAATACGTAAAAGAAGTTCGGCAAGTTCAAAAGGTTTTTTGAGATAGTCATCCGCACCACTTTCAAAACCTTTTGAAACATCATCAATATCATTAAGTGATGTGACAAATATAGTAGGTGTGGTATCTCCATTGTCTCGTAACATCTTCAGTAGGTCAAAACCTTTTATTGCGGGAACATTAACATCAAAGATATACAGATCATACCGAGTTTCATAGGCATTAGACAATGCTTCTTCACCATCATAAACAAGATCGAGTTTAAACCCATTGTCTTCAAGATATTCAGACATGATATCAGCCAAACCTATATCATCTTCCAATAATAAAATCTTCATAAACACTCCTGATTAGTTATTTTATTATAACATACTACAAGGGGGAAAATAGTACTTCATACTTTTTTCATACTTTTTTACTATAATAAATATATAAATTAAGAAAGGTGTCAAATATGAGATATAAAAATGTTATTTCCACTCTTTGTATATTGGGCACCATGTCACTTCATGCAGAAGAGAGTGGATTGAGTGATATACTTCAACAAGTAGGGCAGAAAGAGAAACTTATCAAGCCTGAACCTCAGAAGAAAAAGTCCAAAAAAAAGTCACGGTTTGTTTTTCATGATGAATATGATTCTAATAGTATTGGAGTAAAAGACAAGTCCACTACTAAAGATAAATCAGAAAGTTATAATTACGACAATAAATCCAGGTTCAAATTTAAATTTAATGATGGATCTGAGCAGAGTAATTTCATGGGTGGACATGGAAGTTCAGGGATCAGTGGTTCTGGTGGTGGTGGTCAAGGAAGTGGAGGAGGAGGTCGAAGATAACCTCTTTTTTTCTTCATAGATACTTCACACTCTTTTCCTATACTTTTAATGTAACAAATAACATAAACATTAAAAGGATTACCCATGAAAAAAACTTTATTAACTTTAGGTGCAGTGGCACTTCTAACTTCTCCTTCTTTATTTGCTGTAGAGGATAGCTTGCAAGAGCACCTTAGAATAGAACAAAAACTTCAAAAGCAAGAGAGAATAAGATTAAAAGAGGCTAATGCTGAAAAAAACCTGTATAAATATGAACATCAACATGAGTATAAAGGTACTAATCCAAACAGATCAAATACAGGTACAATGGGTGGACAAAGAAGTGGTGGCGGTCGTCACTAGACAATACTTTATATAAACAATAACTTCAAAGGGTATTTACATTAAATACCCTTTTTCTAAATCATCTTCCAATTTTCTAGTTATATGCATTAAACTTATTAAAAAGCTCAATTTTTGAGTTTACATTATATTTATTAAATATATTTTTCATATGTGTTTTAAGTGTATTGATAGATATACCCAATATTTCGGCAACATCAGGATATGATGAACCTTCTAAAACTTTCCGTACTATTTTCTTTTCCTGTAAAGTCAGTAGTCCCATATCTTCATCTATACGTATACACTTAGTAAAGAATGTATTGTGTTCTCTGTCATAGAGTGGTTGTAAGAGTGTTTGAAATGATGTTTTCACTGCTTCAAGTTTTTTTATATCAGCCTCTATATCTGACTGGAATAAAAAACAGGCATATCCGATGATCACTTGATTGTCATAGGTGTACATTGGCATCATAATGGCATTTTTCATTTGTAGTTCATTAGTAAAAGCAGTTGCATCTTTTTTAGATAAAAAACCTTTAAAGATCTGGTAGAGATCAGTGATATTATCATGTTTTATTTTAGAGGCAAAATGTTTGTCACAATTGTTAACAAATTTTTCCCATTTAAAATTTTTTTTATCGAAAACATATTTTTTTAAAAGATGTGCAAAGTGTCTATGTTTTTCAAGTATATAATCTACATTGACCTGTTCTTCTTTATGCATATAAACAGTAATGATATCAGCACCGGATTTATCAAGATAAAAATCAATATTTTTATGCAATATGGTTTTGATATTTCTACCTTGAATGATACACGATTGTAATTCGATAATTTTATGTAAAATTTGACTATCTTCTATTTCCATCTATATCAACCTTCAAAATATGTATTTTTTGATTCTATCAGACATTTGTTACACATTTATTACA
>NZ_JBFENQ010000180.1:0-3064 GCF_041551015.1 Sulfurovum sp.
ATATGAAACTTTGGTTGCACAAAGGTGTCATGCTCAAATCTAATGTTAGAGTGATGGGAAGAACACACACAACAGAAGCTACAAATATTCAATTCAATATTTCTATATCGGATGATGATCTTAAACTACCAGACTTCCCTATAAAAACCATGGAAGAAAAGATGCAAGAGGACAATGTTAATACACCATCTAAAATGCCCCAAATGACACCTGAGCAAATGCAGCAAATGCAAGAGATGATGAAAAGTTTCACCCAAAAATAAAAGGAAAAAAGCTATGAAGAATGTACTTATTATAAACGGTCATCAAAGATACGATCAGATCGCTGAAGGTAAATTAACCAAACTATTTATAGAAACTGCAAACGACTTTTTTGCTGAAAATGGCTTTAATGTTAAACACAGTGTCATTGAGAGTGCATATAATGTTAATGATGAACTTGAAAAACTTGCATGGGCGGATTATATTGTATTTCAATATCCTGTCTACTGGATGGGCGTTCCATGGATCACTAAAAAATACATCGATGAAGTATTCTCTGGCGGTATGAATACTGTAACCTTTGTTAATGATGGAAGAAGTAGAGAAGATGCTTCTAAAAAGTATGGTAGTGGGGGCTTAATGCAAGGTAAAAAATATATGTTCAGTTTAACCTATAATTGTCCAGATACAGAGTTTAACAATAAAGATGGTTTTTTTGATGGACTCTCTTTAGATGAAGCTAATGTTGCAACACATAAACTGTTCCAGTTTTGCGGTGCAGATCCACTTGAGTCATACGCTATACATGATGTATTTAAAGAGAACTTAGATATAGATTCTGAGCTTAAACGGTTTAAGGATACACTGAAAAAAAATTTTATAACCAGTTAATAGGTATCTTTTATGTTGTTACATCTCTTTGAGATGTGACAGTACTATTCTCTTCTCATTTCCACTAAAAGTATATGTACATGACTCAACGCTTCAACATTCAAATCTTCACCTGAAACCTCAGCAGCATCACCCTCTTTAAAGTCTAGACCATTGATCTTTGCCTCACCTTCCATAACCTTCACATAAAGCTGTCTTTTTTCTCCAAGTTCAAAGCTAAGACTTTTGTTTTTCTCTAATTCGGAGACATACATGTTGGCATCTTGGTAAATGGGTATGGAAGTGTCCGTTTCATCTGAACCAACCAAATGCAACCACTTATTATGACGTGTTTCAGGGTCAAAGACTTTAGAACCGTATCTTGGTTCTAGGTCTTTAGCATCGGGGAGTATCCAGGTTTGTATAAGGTGTAATTCTTCATTACCTTCATTTTTCTCAGAGTGTGTGATACCAGTACCTGCACTAAGGTACTGTACAGCACCACGGCCCAAACGCTCTTTGTTTCCCATACTGTCTTGATGTGTCAACTCACCCCGTATAACATAGGTAATGATCTCCATATCCTGGTGAGGATGTGTGTCAAAACCTGTGTGCACCTGAATGATGTCATCGTTCATGACTCGTAAGGCACCGTAATGCATATTTGTTCTGTCATGATACTCTGCAAATGAAAAGTGAAACCGACTTTTAAGCCAACCATGGTCAGCCTTATAGAGGGTATTAAAAGGAATATGAGTCGTCAAAATGCCAGGCTTCTAAACAATCCCAAAATGATTCACCTTTTATATCATCTTTTACTTCATCAACTCGTGTTGTTTCAATGTCATAGAGATATTTATCATACACTGTTTCTCTCTCATGCTTTAGTGGTGTAGCGCATTGGCATGTTTGATACCATTCAAGTGTATCACCATCTGTCTTCCGTGCTTTTTGCATCGCATTCACGATATATGAACCATCCGGCTCCTGATCAGCAATACTTCCATCTGTTAAAGCCGTAAAAAAAGCTTTCATTTTGAGTTTGTCTATTTTTGCCTTTACTTTGTATAACATTTAGAACACCTTTCACACTTATTGATTTATCATATCAATACACTATGTACTGTATATGTAAAAATTGTATAATACATTACATTATAATAAGGCATACAATGAATATTACCTATCAACTCACACAAGAGGAATACTTGCAAGCCGTAAACCTGCACCACAAAAAAGGAAACAGACTTATTATGCTTGCTATTTATATAACATTGGCAACTATTATAGTCGTAGTAGGAACTGATTTTTCAAATACCAGTGAAATCACAACTAACGTTATCGCTGCATTCTTTTCCATCTCTTTTTACATGCTCTTTGTACGTATGCTATCTGTCTATCAAGCTAAAAGCGTTTATCAAAAAAGTGCTACTTTACCCTATGAGATCACACTACATATATCTGGAAAAGGCATCAAGTTAGATAAAAATAGCAATAAGGGTTCTATACCATGGAGTGCATTTAGCAAGTGGAAAAATGATGAGGATTTTTTTCTTCTCTATACAAACCCTCGTAGATTTAATGTCATTCCTATCCGTGCC
Source organism: Sulfurovum sp. (assembly GCF_041551015.1). Taxonomy (GTDB): domain Bacteria; phylum Campylobacterota; class Campylobacteria; order Campylobacterales; family Sulfurovaceae; genus Sulfurovum. Next base: position 2,454 of record NZ_JBFENQ010000180.1, read on the forward strand.
ATGAGTGAGACACAAAAAAAAGAATTTGACGCATATCTTGAGAAATACATTCCTCAAGATTGACTTATATCATTGGGATGGCCCATTGTTTATAATATGCAATCAGTCTAAGTACAATACCTACTGCAAACACCATACTCATGGTGTAAAAAGATATCAGACCATAAAGATTTAATATATAAAGAGTCAAACCTATAAGAAGTGCGATCGTTCCGTAAAATCCTGTTTTGAGTACAAAAGGGATCTCATTGATGATCACATCTCTGATGATACCTCCCCCTACTGCCGTTACAAAGGCTAAAGCCAACACACCTGTAAGATTAAGCTCCGCCTGTATAGCGATCAGTGCACCCGTGATACTAAAAGAGATGAGACCTATGGAGTCACTAAGTATAAACAGTGGTTTGTTCTCTATACTGTCTCTTTTGTTAAATCTAAAAAGAATCAGCAAGATCATCACAATGAGGATCGTAAGTGCAGGCGTATTGTGTGTAAACGTATAAGGTGTTTTATCTACAGCGATATCTCTAATGAGCCCTCCGCCAAGTGCAGTAAGAAATACAGAGATCAATGTACCCAGAAAATCCAGTTTATTTCGTACTGCCACAAAA
>NZ_JBFENQ010000181.1:0-2990 GCF_041551015.1 Sulfurovum sp.
ATTCCGTGCGTTCCCAAAAATGATTCAAAGACGAGTGGCATATCTCCAAAATCCCAATAGTGATGGTGTTGTGCATTGATATATCCGAAATTTGAGAGAAGTTTACCACCTCTTAATCTTAGTCCATTTCCCAGTGCTGTAGTTGTAAAGTAAGCCTCCTCTACTTCGACACCACTTTCGCTGAAATGAAAAGTGGCATCCATACTGAAAAATGGATCTACACTGCTTGAAAGGATAAGCTCCGCATAGTTAAAATTAAATCCCTGGTTTGCATTGTAGGTAGCCTCGTTACTATCACCGTGTGCATGCTCTGCATAGAGACCATGTGCTATACCAGGAAGTCCGAGATGAGACAACTCATCGTCGTTTATACTACGATTTACATAAGAGAAATCCCCAATGAGCGAGATATCCGGAATATATTTTGAACTGTCAAAAGTTCTTTTATCTTCTTCTAAAAGTTGTGCTATATCACAGTATGCAAATCCTGCACAAAGCATACTTGTTAATACTATTTTTTTCATAATCTATTATCCTTGTATTATTAATATTTTTATTTTTTTAAATGTTTTATTTTTGTTTAATAATTAGGAATTTTTTGGAGGAGCAGTCGCATCAAAACCTAGAGGTACATAACGTACCTCTAGAGACTTCATACCAACGATGTCAAGACGCTTTTGCACTACTTGTAATTCAAGATCTATAGGTTGATTTACGACCCTACACTGTTCTACTTCAAAAGATTCAGCATTGTGTGATACAAAAAAACTGGGTAGATGAACCTCATGATGTTTAGTGTCTATGTGTTTAAAGCTTTGGCATGAATTACACTCTTCTACTGTGTCAAGTGCATGTTGACCTGAGTGTATTGCATAAGATTGAGAGACCAACAAAAAGAGCACACTCAATAATAACTTAACAGACTGTTTTAATGTCATAAAGATTGCCTCCTTTCGTACTCTTAAAATCTTGTCTAAACAGATGCTAGACAAGATGGACATTTACCATTGATGATGACATTATTTATCTCATACCCTGGTAATGCGATATCAACATTTTTGATACACTCTACAATATTACACATCACACATACAAAATGTGCATGTGGATTGAGTTTGAGCTCGAAGTACCTTTTTTTATCGTTAGATTCAAAAGCACTCAAGATACCCTCTTCCTCAAACTTGGAAATATTTCTATAAAAAGTCGCTTTGTCCATAGAGATATCTTTTTTGATATCTTCATAACATAATGGCCTTTGTGCTTCTTTTAATATCTCCAAAAGCTTTGCTCTTGCAGTAGTAAGCTTGATATTTTTATTTTTGATCAATTCTTCAATTTTCATGGCAGGATTATAACTGAAATTAAATTAAATGCGACTAAGTTGCATTTAATTTATATGAAGTGGTATTTACTATATACTTGGATTGAATTATATGAGTGAAGTGAGAGAGTATACTTTAATATTTATGACCGACCGCAACAAGGCGATTCGGTCAAAGATGTAGTTAAGTCTGATGACTTAGTGGCAACCACATCCTGTTCCACAGCTCTCACCTTCTGTTTTTGCCGGTGCTGGTGTAGAAGCTGCTCCTGCACCTGTACTACACGCACTTACACCAGGAGGTGTAGTTGGTTGTACTCCTGAATTGTCTGCTCCACCTTCTGCATTGACTTTATCAATGAATGCAAGAAGATTAGATGCTGCTTCCTGATAACGTTTAGCAGTTTCAGAGTCAGGCATGTGGTATGTTACTGGCATACCAGTATCTCCACCTACTCTAATTGCTGGTTCTATCGGGATACGAGCGATAACATTTGTGTCATACTCTTTTGCAACCGGTTCTGTTGTACCCATACCAAAGATATCTGACTCAGTATCACATGAAGGACAGATAAATCCGCTCATGTTCTCAATAACACCCGCAGTTGGAATATGTAGTTTTTGGAACATATTTAATGAACGTCTACTGTCATCAAGAGAAACCTCCTGTGGCGTCGTTACTGTAATACCTGCAGTCACAGGTACAGACTGAGCAAGTGAAAGCTGAGCATCACCAGTTCCTGGAGGCATATCGATCACAAGTACATCCAATTCAGACCAAAGAATATCTCTTAGGAACTGTTCGATCGCTTTCATGATCATAGAACCTCTCCAGATAAGAGCACTTCCTGGCTCCATCAATGAACCCATAGACATAATTTCAACACCATATGCTTTTAATGGATGTACTTTATTACCCTGAATTTCTGGCTTTTGATCTTGAACGCCCATCATACGAGGAATGTTCGGTCCATAGATATCTGCATCAAGCAAACCTACTTTTTTACCTTGCATTGCCATAGCAACTGCAAGGTTCACTGATGTAGTAGATTTACCAACTCCACCTTTACCTGAACTGACCATTACAAAATTCTTAACATGTGGAGCGATATTCTTACCGCTTACTGAGTTAGACATTTGTTTTGGTGCTTCTGGAGCAGTTATATTAATGCTCACATCTGTGAAACCAAGTTTATTTAGTTCACTTGTCGCTTCCTCTTTAAGTTGTGCTTTCACTTCATCTGCTGATGATGTAATATCAATAGTCAAACCAATCGTTTCACCATTTATATTGATGTCTTTTACAAAACCAAATGTTACGATATCTTTGGTGAACCCGGGATATGTTACGTTTTTCAACGCTTCTAATACGTTTTCTTGTGTCATGTTATTTATTCCTAACTTAATTTTTGTTCGTTAATAGTATAGAAGTTATACCACCTAAATCTTAAATTAGATTGAAAAATTCTACTAAGTATTATAATTAAGAGTAAAATTATCTGATTAACCCATAATTAAAGCCATCTAAAAGTATGACTAAAGCAATCTATAAGTATAATACGTTACTATTCGACACACATTATAAATATATGGGGATAAACTTGTCAAACACTACTTTGATACTTCTAGGAGCAGGCAGTTCCTCTAGATTTAAGACTAAGATGAAAAA
>NZ_JBFENQ010000182.1:0-2802 GCF_041551015.1 Sulfurovum sp.
CGCACCAACAGCCATCCAGTTTAGATAGTTTGAAAGGTTACCTGTTTGCATACTTCTTGTTTTATCACCAGAACCGTAAAGGAACTTCGCAATATTGTCTACTGTTGCATCTACTATTTTTAAATCTACCTCTGTCCAGAACTTCTCAGAGATCATCATATATGGTTTTGTAATAAACTCTTCATAGAATTTTGGCACATAATATTGGTTGATAAGTAATTTATAGAAGAAACCGTTTTCAACTTTTTCACTTCTTTTCCAAGCATTCTCACCTGTTCGTGCATATTTATAATAGGCATAAGCGATACCAGAGAGCGCAAAAAAGATAACAATAAGACCCAAATATGTTGCTAAGTGGTGCGTATGCTCAGACATTTCATACTGAACAGTCTCACCTATCTTATAGATAAACGCTTTGTATGACCCCATAAACCATCCCGTGATTACAGCAAGTACTGCAAGAGGAGACATTGCTACAAGTACAAATTTGTACATTTCGTGTGGGTGGAATCCTAACGCTGTGTGACGATCTTCACCATGGAATGATAAAAATACTTGTCTAAATGAATAGAATGCTGTCATCCCAGCAGTGATTACCAACATACCCCATAAGATATATGTATGTTCATTAAATGCCGTTTCGATAATTGCATCTTTTGACCAGAATCCTGCAAGTGGCGGTAAACCAGCAAGTGCAACAGAGGCGATAGTCATATAGATCCATGTACCTCTCATTTTCTTTCTCAAATTACCCATCTTAAAGAGATCAAGCTCATCATGCATAGCGTGCATCACGTTACCCCCACCCAGGAAGAGAAGTGCTTTAAAGAATGCGTGCGCTGCAAGGTGGAAAAGTGCGATCCAGTATGCACCGAGTCCTGCTGCTGCGAACATGTATCCTAACTGAGAAAGCGTAGAATATGCAATAATTCTTTTCAAGTCACGTTCAACCAGTGCCATAGATGCGGCATAGAATGCAACAAATGTACCAAGAGATGCAATGAAGAAACTTACACCTGCAACTTCTTCCATACTATAAAGGGGATTTGCTCTAATTACTAAGAAAACCCCTGCTGTTACCATAGTTGCTGCGTGAATCAATGCAGAAACCGGCGTAGGGCCTTCCATCGCATCTGTGAGCCATGTGTGAAGAGGGAACTGAGCTGATTTACCCATCGCTCCAACAAAGAGTGCAATCGCCGCTGTTACTAAAACAGTTTCACTAAGGTAAGGAAGCTGAGCAAATACTTCATCGTACTGAAGAGAACCTGTGTTCCAGTAAATAATAAAGATACCGACCAACATACCAAGGTCAGCGATACGGTTCATAATAAATGCTTCATTTGCTGCCCAAGACGGAGAGATAGAAGGATTTTCTTCTCTTGTCTGATCTGGCTTGTGATACCAAAAACCAACAAGTAACCATGAACAAACACCAACACCTTCCCAACCTATAAATAGCCCGGCAAAGTTATCTGACATAACAAGTATCATCATAGAGAACACGAAAGCTGAAAGATATGAGAAGAATCTGTTAAAACTCTTATCATGATCCATATAACCAATAGCATAAACATGTACTATAGTAGAAACCAAAGTAACTACTGTCATCATTGTTACTGAGATTTGATCCACTACAAAACCAAATGGAATATTGAGGTCTCCAGCATTGATCCAATCCATCATTGTCACATGTACAATTGTACCCGTTGTGTAAAGATTGTATGCTAATATTGCCGAAGAGACAAATGCCAGACCGATAAATAGAGACCCTACAATACCTACAAATATTTTTCTTTCACTCATACCAAATAAAGCTGCAAAAAGAGAACCTGCAAATGGTGCAAAAAGTGCTATATATACTAAATTTTCCATTATTATCCTCTCATACTTGCAAGGTCGTCAAGATCAAGACTTCCATATTTTTTATACAATACAATTAATATACCAAGTCCAACTGCCACTTCACTCGCTGCAATAGCAATAATAAAGAATGCAAACATTTGACCTGTTAAATCATTATAAAAATGTGAAATAGCTGCAAATGCTATATTGACTGCATTAAGCATTACCTCTGTTGCGAAGAAAAGCATTAAAAGGTTTCTTCTTCTAAGTACGCCGATTAATCCTATAGAGAAGATAATCGCTGATATGATCAGGTAGTGAGAAAGACCTATCATTTTTCATCCTTTACTATCATAATTTCATTATCTTCACTCATATCTTCAGTGAGACTTTGATCCATTTTCTTACCTGCAAGTATAATTCCTGCAATCATTGCTACTAGTAACATTAACGCTGCTACTTCAAATGGTACAAGGTACTTTGTAAAGAGTACGATACCAACATCTTGCGCATTACCTACACCTTCATGCATTGGGTAAAGTGCTTGTATATTCTCAGAAAAGATCGGTGCAGCAAACATAAGAACCAGTACCAATGCTGACAGTCCACCAAGTAAAAATACCAAAGTATTGTTTGTATTTTTCTCTTTTATATCTCTTGTTGCATCAAAGAACATCTCAGCGTTCGACCTTGCTGAACATCCTGGTCGCCTCCGCGTTCGTCATCCGGCCACTGGCCGAGCATATCAAACGAGTCGTGCTAGCCAGTGACGTTGTGGGAACCGATGATACGCACGTCACTCTGCTTCTACCGGCGACGATCCCCAAGGTCGACCCAAACGATCCGAAGTCGCAGCGTACGCATGACATACTCAGTAAAGCAGCCGCCGAAGGTCGTCGTAGCGTCCGGGCGCACATGTGGGCGTATCGTAGCGTGACCGAACCGCTAAGCGTGTTC
>NZ_JBFENQ010000183.1:0-2759 GCF_041551015.1 Sulfurovum sp.
GGCAGGCTTTTCTCTACCTATACTCCAAGATCTTAGCAAAAGCTTTGTTGAGGGGAAGCATTACCCTAAAGCAGTTATTTTGGTACCTACACGTGAACTGGCAAAGCAGGTACACGCAAGTATAGAAGCGTATGGAAAATATCTTCCTTTAAAAAGTATTGTACTGTATGGTGGGGCAAATCTAACGTCACAGGCAAACAGACTTAAAGCAGGTGTAGACATTATCGTCGCTACAAGTGGACGTCTCTTGGAACATATAGGACAAAAAAATGTTAACCTTGAAAGTGTTGACTACTTAGTACTGGACGAAGCAGATACGATCTTGGATATGGGCTTTGTACATGAAGTGAGTAAAATACTTCAGCATCTTCCTCATAGACGACAAAATGTGCTCATCTCAGCGACACTTTCGGGATCTGTAAAAAGACTGGCAGAACAAATACTCCATAAACCAAAACTCATAGAAGTAGACAGTATGGGAACTTCTGCACATTCTGTAGAGCAGATAGTCTATCCCGTTGAAAAAGAGAAGAAAACAGAGTTACTCTCTTACCTTATAGGTTCACGAAATTATAAGCAAGTACTTGTCTTTACACGTAAAAAAGAAGTAGCGGATGAAGTGAGCAATGAGTTAAATCTTTCAGGACTTAAAACAGCTGTCATTCATGGAGGTAAAAGTTCCGGAGAGAGATCTAGAGCATTGGAAGGTTTCAAGGAAGGAAAAGTACGTGTACTTGTTGCAACTGATATCGCAGCACGAGGGTTAGATATACCTGCGTTAGGTGTAGTGATCAACTATGATATTCCTCACGTCACAGGAGATTATATACACCGCATAGGACGTACGGGAAGGGCAGGGGCTAAAGGCTTAGCCATTACGCTCATCTCACCTATAGAAATGGTAGCACTGAAAGATGTAGAACGTCTTATGGGTAAGAGCATTCCTCAGGAGAAATTAGAAGGTTATGCACCTAAAGTCATACCTAAACAAAAAGGTGCACGTAAAAACCCCAACGAACATAAAAATACAGATGGGGCTTTTGGTAAAAAGAAAACCAAGACAGCTGCTGCACCTAAAAGTAAAAAACGTAAAACGACTAAACGTGATGGGTTTAAAACATTTGATACAGCTAAGCCGAAAGTGGATAAGAAAGATAAAAAACGCGGTAGAGGAAGAAAATAATTCCCTAATAAATAGTGTTTACATGCTCGTAAACACTACTTATTAATATTTAATATCTTTCAAAAATGCCAAGGTTAGTGTATTTTTACCATCGATGAGTTTCTTTCCGACATTGAGTTTTACACTGTGGAACAGAAAAAGTTCTCCTGCATAGTTGATACCTAATATAAAAGTATAGTCTCCAAAAGCAAATTTTTTCAACCCTTTTGCTTCAGGTTTATGAGTAGGGTTCTTGATATAAAAACAAACTTCGTTAGGGAAGTCACTTGTACGTTTGTCATCATCGTTCAAATGTACATCACCCAACTCAGAGGTAACCTGAATAGAGAGTTTCTGATCGAGTTCGTGTGTTCTTATATTATAATCACCAAATGTAAATTGCATCAATATTTCCTTAATTTATATAATAATATTATACCTTGATTCAAATGCTTTTGTATGAATTTTTGTATAAATAATAAGCACACTGATCATTGAAGGAACCTTCAAATATCTATTTTAGCTAATCAGTGTAGTTTATACTTCTTTCAAAGAAAACTTCCCGATCTCTTCTAAAAATGTAGTAGCGTACGATCCCTTAGGAAGATAAAATTCAACCGTAAGTTTTTTGGTAGTACTGTCATACTTTGTTTCTACATCTTTAGGCCATATCCATGCGAAACGTCTGTCACCTTTTAGACTACTTAACTCTGTATCATCATACTCTTCTTCGAGATGGTAGGCATCACTTTTGGCTCTCAGTGCATTTGCTCCACACAGAAGTCCTGTAGGAGAAATCTTTTTTTGTTCGAAGGCTTGTGCACTTTGCTGCATATCTTTCACATAATCACTCTTCCCATAAGGGTAGGGCATAATGATGTCACCTATAAAGAGTTTGAAAAACTGAGGCTGTTTGGCCAAGATTTTAACCAGATCCATAGGATATTGGAGTTTTTTTGCCGCTTCTTCTGCTTTACTGTCCCTAATGATGGCAGAGAGTTTGACTCTTGAAGCCAGCCATTTGTTGTAAAGGTAGCTTTGATAAGCAGAGACAAGCAATTTCTCTTTACTTCCCTTAAGACGTTTGCCTGAATGGGCTATCTCCTTGCCTTGTAGATATGAACGGCTGTCTTCTCCAAAACGTTGGTAACCATAATAGTTCGGTATACCATCAACTTGCATTTTTTTCGCCGTGGTATTGAAAAACTTCGCTTCATTTTCAGAAATATCATGCAAGACAATGGAAAAACGATTTCCTTTGAGGTGTCCTATCTTGATAGGAGCTTTGTTATAGGTACGTTCAAGTATCTCTATCTTCTCTGTCGTAAGGTTTTTGTTCAGTTCTTTTTCATACTTCTTTGGAAGTGAAATGTACTGTATGGTGGTGGCATTTTTATCTTTAAGACCTGCATAACCGATATCACGCTCTTGCAGACCGGTTGCTTTGGCTAGGACGGTGATGAGTTTCCATGTACTCATATCTGTTTTTTTGATTTTGAGTATGAGATAGTTTCCTGTGCCGCTAAAAGCATACAGAGGTATCTCTTCAACAAAAAATCGTTCGACAGTCTGTTTAAAATCAAACTTGAGTGGTGTA
>NZ_JBFENQ010000184.1:0-2759 GCF_041551015.1 Sulfurovum sp.
GTTCGAGTCCTCTCATCCGCACCATCTACAAAAACTTCAATTAACATCTTTTTTTAAAAATTATTGTATAATTCACATATTAAATATATATTTAGGATCTCATTATGGATAAGAGTTTATTTTTCTTTGTTGTCATCGGAGTAGGGTTTCTTTATTTTATTACTCAATTTGTGGGTGATATCCAAGAAGATGAAAAGTTTCAAAATGAAGAATATAAGCAAAAGCGTCAGTATGATCAATATAAAAGTGTTGACAGTATTGGACGGGATATACTTGATATGACGGGTACCTCGATAGATACACAAGTGCAAGCATGGAACAATTCTGAATTAAAAACAGAATTTTTAGAACTTTTTCCTGATTTTTCTGAAATGAAAATATTTGTAAAAGAAAGAGTTAGGGGAGAGACTTTGCAGGCAAAACTTACTGCTGCTGTTGATGATGTCGAGGCTCAATATTTCTCTGGTGCAATGGATGCAGAACGAGCCAAGCGTAAGCTTGGCTTGTTGAAATAAGAAGCAGTTTTAACGACAAGGGTCGCTCATTCTGTTTCTATCTGCATACAGGTAGACTTCTACACGTCTGTTGAGCGCTCTGTTTCTGGCAGAGTCATTCGGTGCAATCTCTTTATTATATGAACATCCTTTTGTGTACGGTCTTCCATTTACAGCAAGAAGATTACTTACGCTGCTTGCACGTCTTTTAGAAAGATCCAGATTGTAAGTGTAACTTCCTACATTATCTGTAAAGCCTGCAACACCTACAACCGTTTGAGGATAGTTAGCTAAAACCTGTCCTACTTTTTGAACCTTTGCTCTTGCACTTGATTGCAGTGTAGATGAATCTGTGGCAAACATCATACGGTCTCTAAACATAATTTTTACATAACTATTGGTTTTTGATACAATGATATCTCTATTTGGATCAAGAGCTGCAAGTGGGTCATTATTAACACCTGTACCAAGAGCACGTGCAACTTCATTGGCTTGCTGGTCCATACTGTAACCTACTGCTCCACCCAGCGCAGCACCTAGTAGACCGCCAATGATGGCACTTTTGGAGTCTCTGCTGCCCGTATTGTATCCTATGGCTGCACCAGCCAGTGCTCCTGTTGCAGCACCTGTTTTAGTACGATTATAACTTGTGTCTTCGACAAGACCAGGTTGATTGTAACATCCTCCTAGCATGAAAGCAGCTACAGTAGCTGCAAGTATTGGTTTGGTTAATTTCATTTTATCTCCTTTTCATATAAGAGAATGGCTATTGCCATCCACCTGTTTCTACTGGTTCTGGATTACTGTTGTCTATGGCACTTCCTAAACCAGCACCAACTGCTGTACCTATGAGAGCACCTACCGCAGCATTTCCTCCACCGCCACTACCTGTATTGTAACCTATGACTGCACCAGCAAGAGCACCAGTTGCTGCACCCGTTTGTGTTGCATTGTTTGGTGCTACTTCCTGCCCTGTACATCCAGTTAATAAGGCAATACTGCTACTTGAAATAAGAATAATATTAAGTATACTTCTTTTCATTATGATTCCTTTTATATTTAATTTTTTTGATTATAACATAGAAATGTGTCAAAAATGTGTCTTATTATGAAGACTTTATTTTCTCATGCCACTGCCATAGGGTTTTTTCAAAACCTATTTGTTTGGTATCATAGTATTTTTTAGGTACTGAAAGGTAAGATTGTTCTATCCATCCACCAAAATCATGTGGGTAAACATAATCCTTGGCATGGGTCTTTATATGAGAGGGAATAGGGTGTATCTCTCCGGCTGCAATATCTTTAAGAGCAGAGTTGATCGCCATATAGGCACTGTTGGACTTGGGTGAGGAAGCAAGATAGATTACAAGCTGAGATAGTGATATTCTGGCTTCAGGGTATCCTATATGTTTGACTATGTTCAGTGTTGAACTGGCAAGGTTAAGAGCAGGGGGGTTTGCATTTCCTATGTCTTCACTGGCTAAGATAGCTAAACGTCTAGCAATAAATTCTGCAGGTTCACCACCATCTATAAGTCTGGCAAGATAATAGATGGATGCATCTATATCAGACCCCCGGATACTTTTGATCATGGCAGAAGTTAGTTCATAGTGGCTTTCACTCTCAGCACTTCCAGCCTGCATGGCATGAGGACGTATCTGTTTAAGTGTATTCAGTGTAACAGGGTTCTCTACGGCGCATGCACTCTCAAGTAAGTTTAGCATAGCCCGTACATCACCGCCACTGGAAAAGACAAGATACTCTTTTGCATCATCTTCTATCGTTAGATCCTCCAGTTGGATAATCTTATCGAGATAGTTATGTAACTCTTTTTCATGTATGGCTTCAAGTTCAAAAAGGTGAGAACGTGAACGCATAGCGGCAGTGAGAGAATAATAAGGATTTTCTGTCGAGGCACCTATAATGAGTGCGGATTGGTTTTCCATAAAAGGCAGGAGCACTTCTTGCTGGTTTTTACTCAGTCTATGGACTTCATCTATAAAAATAAGAGGTTTCTGTAATGCATTGGTATATTCTTTAAAGATCTTACGCAGATCCTCTATCTTCAGTGTGGTGGCATTCATCTCATAAAAAGGTTTATCCAGAAGGGTGGCGATTACACGGGCAAGGGTTGTCTTTCCACAGCCCGGTGGTCCATAAAAGAAAGTATGGGAGAGGGTATCTGTGATGATGAGCTTTTTTAATATGGCACTGTCACCTAAAAGGTGTGATTGACCTATAAGGGTATCAAGTGTTTTGGGACGA
>NZ_JBFENQ010000185.1:0-2757 GCF_041551015.1 Sulfurovum sp.
CTTGGAGAAACATGTAAAGCCGGCTTTGGCTTTAAGTAAAGAAAAAACAACTTTGACTATTTTAGATATCTGTTTTGGATTGGGCTACAATACATTTGCTACACTTTATTATATTAAAACACTGGGATTAAAGACAAAAGTGCACATACTCTCTCCAGAGTTTGATGAAGGACTTGTACGTTCATTGGATACTTTTGATTTCCCTCCAGAGTTTGAGAGTATCAAACACATTATAAAAGCTATAAGCCAAAATCTTTACTACGAAGATGAACAATTCAAGATAGAGATACTTCTAGGTGATGCAAGAAGAAGTATTCCAAATATCAAAGAAAAGATAGACATCATCTATCAAGATGCTTTCAGTCCCGCACACAATCCACTGCTTTGGACAAAAGAACACTTTGCAGACATAAGGGCCATTTCCAAAGAGGATGCACTTCTTACCACTTACTCAACAGCAGCAGCCATACGTTTAGGACTTTATGAGAATGGATTTTTTATCTTTGTGCATAGAGCCGAAATGATGCGTTATTCAACAGTGGCTAGCTTGAAACTACTTGACAGGTTAGAATATATAGATATGGAATTAAAAAAAGTACGTAATACCCAAGCACGCAGTATGAAAGATGAAGACTATCTAAAAGATATGTACCGTTAGCCAAACCGTACCTGTCTGTGTATTTAAAACACGATGGACTGTCTTTGCAGAGATAAAAAGTGTATCTCCTTTTGTAAGTTTTTTCTCTTCATCATTTAAAAGTAGCGTAGCTTCACCCTTAAGTAAAACCAGCCATTCATCTTCTTCCTGGACGTACTCAGTATCCTCTAAATTATCTGAACTAACGATACGGTTTATTTTGATATTTTTATGTTCGAGAAGGGTAGTGAAGGTTTCACCACTTTGAGGAGATATGTAGTCGTAAATATTCACTAGTATGTCATCTGTAAACTGTCGATTTCATCCCAGCTCATACCTTTTTTAGAACTTCTGTGTGCAAGGATATGGTCGATGTATCTTGCAAATACATCAGTTTCTATATTAAGTTTGGTTCCAACTTTATAGTTTTTCATCAAAGTTTCTTTGAGGGTATGCGGAATGATGGTGAGTCTGAAGTTGTCCTCTCCTACATCATTGACCGTAAGTGAGATACCATCTATGGTGACGGAACCCTTTGGAATGATATGTACAATGTACTTTTTATCTACAGTAATGATAAAGTCAGTGGCATTTTCCCTAGGGGTAATCTGTGAAACAGTACCGACACAATCGACATGTCCTTGTACGATATGTCCTTCAAAACGGTCATTCATCATCATAGCAGGTTCCATATGTACAGCACCGGAGATCTTACTTTCATCGATGATCGAACGTGTTTCATCTGCCAGTTCAAGATCAAAACCATCACTGTTCACTTTGATAACGGTTAGACAAACACCGTTGATTGCTATAGAGTCTCCAAGTTTTGCTTTATGTTTAGACTTAATAGTTAAAATGTTGTTTTGATAGCTTTTTACTGTTGCGATTTCTCTAATTAGACCTGTAAACATTAAGACTCTTTTTTTGGATATAATTCGATTATTATAGCAAAATATATATTTTTTCTTATTCCTTGTATAAGCTTGCGAATAAGAGGTAAGGTTTTTTATGAATTATGATGTCATAGTCATCGGTGGTGGACATGCAGGGATAGAGGCTTCTTTAGCTTCCGCGCGTATGGGTGTAAAGACACTGATGATCACAATATTAGCAGAACAGATAGGAGCTTCTTCTTGTAACCCTGCCATAGGTGGGTTGGCAAAAGGTCACTTGGTGCGTGAAGTAGATGCACTTGGTGGTGAGATGGGTCTATGTACAGACAAAACAGGTATACAGTTTCGTACACTCAATGCTTCTAAAGGTCCGGCAGTAAGAGGAAGCCGTGCACAGATAGATATGGATAAATACCGTATCTATATGCGTAATGTAGTGTTGAACACTGAGAACCTTGATGTGAAACAAGAGATAGCAGATGGTCTGGTTATAGAAGAGGGTGAAGTTAAAGGTGTTACGACACAACTTGGCAATACCTATATTGCATCCAAAGTGATCATTACAGCAGGTACATTCCTAAATGGTTTGATCCATATTGGTGAGAAAACACAGATTGCAGGAAGACAGGGTGAGTTTGCTTCTATAGAGTTAGCGGAGTACTTACGTGGTTTGGGATTAAATATAGGACGTCTTAAAACAGGCACCTGTGCACGTATTGATGCGAAATCTGTCGATACATCCGTGATGGAAGTGCAGCCAGGAGATACACCCCCTCCGCCATTTTCTTTTCGAACAGACAAAAAGACGTTTAATCCTACGCAGTTACCTTGTTATGTGACATACACCAATGAAGAGACACATGAGATAATCGAGAGTAATTTTTACAGAGCACCGATGTTTTCTGGTCAAATAGAAGGTGTGGGACCACGTTATTGTCCAAGTATAGAAGATAAAATCAATCGTTTTAGAGACAGACCAAGACATCAGATATTTGTAGAGCCTCAAACGATCGATGAGACAGAGTATTATATCAACGGTATGAGTACATCATTACCCATAGATGTACAGCTTGAGATGGTACGTTCTGTTGCAGGTATGGAAGAAGCGAAGATCGTACGTTACGGCTATGCTATAGAGTATGACTATGTACAGCCAACAGATCTAAAACATACACTTGAGACAAAGAAGATCAAAGGGCTTTATACTGCTGGACAGATAAACGGTAC
>NZ_JBFENQ010000186.1:0-2716 GCF_041551015.1 Sulfurovum sp.
AGTAGCAGGTAAATCAAATTCAGGTGTATCAGCAAATATTCAACAGATCAAAAACTCTGTCGGATACATCGAGTATTCTTTCAAAGAGAAATTAGGATTAGCAGCAGCACAGATAGAAAACAAAGAGGGGCAATACATCAACCCAACTTTAAAGTCTTTCCAAGATGCGGCAAAATACGCTAGTTGGACAGCTGAAAATGACTTTTATGCAGTGATCGGCGACCCGGCAGGTGCAACATCATATCCTATCGTAGCAGCTACATTTATCTTGCTTCCAGAAGAAAAAATGGAGACAAATAAACAAGTAACAGAATTTATCGACTGGGCCTACACAACTGGTGATAAAGCAGCAACAGACCTTGGTTATGTACCACTTCCTGCATCGACTAAAGATGAAATTAGAAAATATTGGGAAGCTAAAAAAATCAAATAAAAAGATTTAAAAACTACACAAAGAAGCTCTCTTCTTTGAGAGCTTCTTTGCCAAATCACATTTATTTTGTAACTCCTTGAATACGTTTATAGCAGCCTAGATATGATTTGGTAACCAAAATGTTACCAACTTTTATTACAATCATCTCCAATTAATTACGAAGGCAATACATGAGTGGAAAACTCTTTAAGAATTTCTCTTTTTTCTCTGCAACACTCTCCTTTTTTATCTTGATAGGAATCTTTGCAGTACTCTTCTCTTATGCACAAGAAGCATTGCATGAATTTGGTTTTGATTTTTTATACAATGAAACCTGGGAAGCAGATGAAGATGATGAAGGTGGTATCTTTGGTGGGTATGTTCCTATCGTGGGTACTTTGCTTAGTACGCTTATCGCTATGGTCATAGCAACACCATTGGCGATGGGGATCGCTATATTTTTAACAGAGATCGCGACTGCAAAACTGGTACAGCCAGTCTCAGTGGCAATAGAGTTGCTTGCAGCCATTCCGAGTATCATTTATGGAATGTGGGGACTTTTTTACTTTGCACCTATTGTACAGGCAACTGTAGGGGGTAATGGTGTCGGACTTTTGACCGCAGGGATCGTTTTGGCGATCATGATCATTCCTTTTATGGCAGCGATTACAAGAGATGCGATGAATACAGCACCTTCAGTGCTTAAAGAATCCGCTTATGCTATGGGTGCAACGAAGTTTGAAGTGATAAAGGATGTGGTGATGCCTTATGCTAAAGGCGGGATCATCGGTTCGATCATCTTAGCGCTTGGACGTGCATTGGGTGAAACGATGGCAGTAGCATTCCTTATAGGTTCTGTGATGAGTATACCAAGCAGAGTGACGGATCCTACAACTTCTATACCTGTTTTACTTGCAAATAATTTTGCAGAAGCACAAGACCTTGAGATGAGCAGTATGTATTATCTTGCACTTATATTGTTTGTGGTCAGTTTTGCCATTATCTCTGTGGCAAAGTTTTATTTTTTAGGTAGGAAGGCAGCATAATGAATAGACTCATACTCAATAAAATTATTTTAATCCTCTCTACACTTTCAGCAGTGATAGGAATAGGATTTCTGTTTTGGATACTTATCACTTTGAGCTATAAAGGTATCACAAGTTTGCACTTTACTACTTTTACAAATGACCTTGTAGAAGGGGGTATACGAAACCTTCTTGTAGGACAGTTCACTATGGCACTTATGGCAAGTGCTGTAGCTGTACCACTTGGTATGATGGCAGGTATTTACCTTAGAGAGTATAGTAACAATGGAAAGTTGGCTTCTGTCATAAGAAATCTCAGTGATGTGATGATGTCTGCACCATCTATCGTTATAGGTGTTTTTGTATTTGCACTGCTTGTTGACCCTTTTGGGGGATACAACGGTTGGGCAGGTATCGTGGCATTGGCTATCATGATGATACCGATCATCATCAGTACGACAGATAATATGCTTGCTCTTGTACCTAAAGAACTGAGAGAAGCAGGGATCGCTTTAGGTGGAAGTAAACATAAGATCATTTTGCAAATTGTTGTCAAAGCGGCTAAAGTAGGGATAACAACAGGTGTCTTACTCTCTTTTGCCCGTATCATTGGGGAAACTGCACCATTACTTTTTACTTCAGCCAATAACCAGTTTTTCACAATGGATCTAACAGAGCAGTTCCCGTCTCTTACGGTGAGTATCTACAACCTTGCAACGTACCCGGATTCGGCAAGTCGTGAATTGGCATGGGCTGCATCTTTTGTACTCACAATGATAGTTTTATGTATCAATCTACTTGGTCGATATATGACAAGAAATAAAAAATAATTGAAAAGGTCAGAAAATAATATGGCAAAAAATAACATTATAATGGACATTAAAGATTTTGATTTCACTTATGCAGGTGTCGATGAGCCTTCATTAAAGAAGATCAACCTTCCGATAGAAAAAAACAAAATCACAGCAATGATAGGCCCTAGTGGCTGTGGTAAATCGACATTGTTACGTGCTATGAACCGTATTCATGATCTTTATCCTGGGAATACCTATGAAGGTGAAATCAACCTTTATGGCAGTGAGGGTGAAAAGAAAAATATTTTAGATCTTAAAAAAGAGAACGACTTCATTAAGTTGCGTCAACAAGTAGGGATGATCTTTCAGAAGCCTACACCGTTTCCTATGAGCATTTATGATAATGTGGCTTATGGTTTGAAACTTGCAGGTATCAAAGATAAGGTTGAGGTAGAAGAGCGTGTGGAAAAAGCATTGAAAGATGC
>NZ_JBFENQ010000187.1:0-2685 GCF_041551015.1 Sulfurovum sp.
CCTACAACGATACCCACTTCAACACCGTTGTCTACAAGTTCTTTAATCTCACCTGCAATAAAATTGAGAATCTGAGTATCAATACCATACCCTTCTTCACCCGCCAATGCTTCACCAGAAAATTTTACCAATACTCTTTTAATCACAGATGCACCTTTATATAATTTCGCGATTATATCCAAATGTGGTTTAGGAGGGGTTTAAACTATTAAAACCCTATATCTTAATCAGCTTTAATGGGTTGATATGTTTAGAGTCTTTTGTCGCCTGAAAAATAAGCTTTTCATTTACTTTTCCTACCACATATCCTTTTTGTATTTTAGCTCCAACATGTATAGTAGGAGCGATTTTAGAAAGTCCCGCATAGACAGTATGTATCTTTTTACTATGTGACACAACCACTACTTTTCCAAGCATACTGCTTTGCCCGGCAAAGACCACTTTCCCATTGAGGATATTTTGTACTTTAGAATTTACAGTAGGAGATTGCAAAGTGATAGATTCATTAAAAATTTTTATCTTATAAATAGGATCCACATACGTACCAAACTTCTTCACTAGCTTTGCTCCAGGTAAAGGGGATATCGTTCTATCACCACTATATGCATACGTTTTAGAAGGTGTATACGAAGAGTTTACCTGCCTGACTTTTTCACTCTCTTTATAGACTTTTTTATTCTCTTTTTCTGCCTCTTTTGCCGCCAAAAGTGCTTTTCTTCTAGCTTCTTCTGTTTTTGCCTGCTTCAAAGCTTCTTGGGCATTTCTTGCCTTGGTACGGGCCAATGCCTTAGCTTCACGTATCTCTCGTTGTCTCTTTTTTTCAAGACGCATTGCCTCTTTTTCTGCGGCAGCTCTTTTACGTGACTCTTCCACTTCTTGTGTATGTAATATATTCAGTTTTGCCAACGTTGAACGAAGAGAATTCTGTTTATCCACGATCTTTTCAAGTTTTGCATTGTATTTCTCTTCATCCTTGGAGAGTTTTTTACGCAACTTCTCTTTGGCTAGCTTTTTTTGTGCATACTCTTCTCTTTTTTTAACAATAAGATTAATCTCATTTCTGGTTTTGTTACGTAACACAACTTTATCATTTTTCTGTTTTCTAAGCTTCTCAATATCAACACTGAGTGTAGCTAATATCTTACTGTTATGTTTTTTGTATGCAATATAGACTTCTTGCGAAAGGATAGATTCCCGTGTAGGTTCATGTGCCTGTTCCATAGCAAATATAATAGAGAACTGTTCAGAAAGCAAGGAGATAAATGCCTGATGTTTTTCTTCTAACGCTTGGCTAGTCAATGCTAAGTCTTTCTCAGACTGACTTAACTCATTTTTTAACACTTCGTATTTTTGTTCTGATCTCTCTTGGTCACGTTCAAGACTATCCAGCTTTTTTTCAAGATACACAATGTCTTTTTCTGCAGATTGGATATCTTTAGCGATCTTACTTAATTGTCTGGTCGCCTTCTTTTTGGCAGATGATGTAACTGATAGATTTTTTTTCGAGTCTTCGATCTTCGCAACTGTTGATGCACCATAAAGCAACCCTACAGTGACAAAAAAAATAAGGATGAAGGATTTCACTCCTGCACTCCCTTATTACTAAATACTACAGTGTAAACAGCAATAATAACGATCAAAATTGAAGAACCTAACAAAATACCTATATCAGTAAACTTGAAAAGCGCTTCTTTGTTTTGCATCATAATATCTATACCACTCTCCGCAGCCCAATAAAATTTAGTATAAAAGAATATAGCACTTACCAATATCGTTGCAAATATTGCATCTACAAACGCTACTCTAAAGAGCACCCCCGATCTAAGCATCATAGGCGCACCAAATATTTCCATAACCTGCATACGCTCTTTGTGTGCATATTTCCAGATCTCCATTTGCTTGATAATTAAAAAGAGACTCACAATAGCCATAAAAATAATAAATACTTTTAATATAAATTTGATAAAAGAGAAAAGTCTATAATTGGAATTATAACTGCTCCCAAATGTCTCCACCTTCTTAATATTAATATCAGATTCAAGATCTTTTTTAATCTTTTCCAACTCAGAGGTATGTAGATACGAATCAAGTCCAAGGTTATAAAAATAAGGTAATGCAGCCAATATTTCCTCACCACTGCTTTTACTTATACCTTTGGCAACCTCAAAGACAATATACTCACGTTTGATATTCTCAGATGTACTTATGTGTCCATTAAGTGTTTGAAAGACAGAGAGTTCCATAGGCTTTTGTGCAACAACAAGCATTGAATAGCCTTCTTTAAGACCTTTTTCATACGAGTTGGTTGTACGGTCAAATACGAAATAAAATTCAATACCCAATAAGATCGCCATCAGTGGCAGTATAAACATAAGATGATTTTTAATGAACTTCATATACACCCTTACTCTCTATAATAAAATGTCTATATGGCAGTGAGAAGATCGTTGGGATCTTATGTGTTACGACCAAAACGGTTGTATCTAGTTGCTGACATGCATTTTCCATCAAATCCCAAATCACATTGGATGAGTAATCATCAAGGTTACCCGTAGGTTCATCTGCCAAGATCACCACTGGATTTTTTGACAATGCCCTTGCCACTCCCACACGCTGTTGTTCTCCACCACTGAGTTCCAATGGATATCTATTAGCATGTTCAGCAAGTTTCACATGTTTAAGAAG
>NZ_JBFENQ010000188.1:0-2667 GCF_041551015.1 Sulfurovum sp.
ACTTCTTCATCACGCCCTATAACAGGATCTAATTTGCCATCCAGTGCTTTTTGGTTAAGATCATCAGCATATTGAGCTAGTGCTTCCAAAGTCTCATCACCTGATTGTGAGTCTATCTGTTTTCCACCGCGAATACTCTCTAAAGTCTTTTCAAATTCAGAAATATTAAGATATTTTGACATGGTATCACGGATAAAATTTTCCCTCACATTTGCCTTAAGCCATGCATCCACAGCAAGATACTGATCACCGTTTGCAGCCATCACACCTTCAGCATTTTGTAGTGTACGTACTAGATTTTGTGAAAGTTTAATGTTCTCTTTAGTTACAGAAGAAACTGTTGGTAATTTATTGGCAATACTTTTTGTTTCTAACTCAATGGCTGCCTTATCTACATTCATTTTATTAAGTGCCTGATGTAAGATAGAACCAGAATTGGTAAGTAGCGCCCACAACAAGTGTATAGGGTCAACTTCCTGATTTTTATTATGTAAAGCAAGTGAGACACCGGACTCAATGGTACCTTGCATTTGATTGGTTAATTTTTCTAAAATACTCATAGAATAACTCCTTATAATTGTTTAAAAGTAGATTATTATACAACTTTAGTCAACCTGTGTCAAGTTTCCTAAACAATATTAATAAGATATAAGAAATTTATTAAAATAAAATAGAAAATTTTCGAGTGTAATTTAAACAAGTTACGTTATTATATTTGTATGAATAATACAATTGCTTCAGAATTTACACCACTTATAGATGCTATAGAAACCTATTTGGTTGGAAAAAGAGAAACTATTGCTTTGTCTTTAGCCACATTTTTTGCAGGTGGACACTTACTTTTAGAAGATATCCCCGGTGTAGGTAAAACAACATTGGCAAAACATCTATCTCAAGTTTTAGGACTTGACTTTGGCCGTATACAGTTTACTTCTGACATGCTTCCCTCTGACATACTTGGGGTAAACTACTATAATCAAAAAGAAGGCTCTTTCATCTTTAAAAAAGGGCCTATCTTTACCTCTTTTCTTTTAGCGGATGAGATAAACCGTTCCATGCCTAAAACACAATCTGCTCTGCTTCAGGCTATGGAAGAAGGTGTCATAAGTATAGATGGAACACCATACACTCTACCTAAGCCATTCTTTGTCATAGGGACACAAAATCCACATGAGGAGGTTGGAACATTTCCTTTACCTACTTCACAGTTAGACCGTTTTATGTGTTCTTTTGGCATAGGCTACCCGGACAGAGTATCAGAAAGAGAGGTCCTCAAAGGTGAAACAGGACATAGTTCCACCGTCTCTACTACACTGCTTACAGCACAACAGATAGAAACATATATGAAACAGGCTTCTGAAGTCACACTTAGTGAAACACTGCTTGATTTTCTTCAAGAGATCATCGCATACACTAGAGAGAGCGGCATATTTGAATATGGACTTTCAACACGTGGTGCATTGTCTCTGACTGCTATGACAAAATCTTGGGCAATGCTACAAGGTCGTACCTATGCAACTGCTGATGATCTTCATGCAGTGACTTCTGTCGTCTGCTCACACCGTTTGAAATTTAGAGAAGGTACTACTACAGCAAAACGTATACATGATGAAATCTTTACGCACATTCGCTCAGATATATAGACGCATTGACCAACATGCAACACGTTACAGTGCTCTTGTTGTAGTATTGCTTTTTGGGCTATTTCTCGAAGCCTATATGCATGACTTCAACCTTGTATACATTACACTTTTTTTTGTATTTTCTCTTGCATTTACTGCTGGTCCTATAGGCATTTTAAACCTGGGGCATCTTGAAGCATCCTATGTGCGTTCAGGACGGTTATTTGCACATCAAGAGGGTAAAATCTCTATGCAGATAGACAATCATTCAACTACGACATCATGGTCTATAACGCTCCATCATGAAAAGACTTCTATAGGTCTGGATCAACTTAGAGGTGAAACATCAACTATTCTACAGCTTCCTGTTACTCCAGACAAGCGTGGAACGTTTATACATAAAGACTGCTATTTGGAAAGCAAGTACCCTCTTTCCACGGTTCGTCTGGTAATGAAGATAAACAAATCATATGAAGGTATTGTATATCCTGAACCTAAGGGTTTACCATTACGTTCCTTTTTACAGCAGGAAGAGACCTATTATGGAGAAGAAAAAGAGTTTGATGGATTGCGTGCCTATGACGGGTCACAAAAACTTTCCCATATCCACTGGGCATCTGTTGCAAAAGGAGATATATCAGTAAAGGTCTTTAGCAAAGAGACACAAACACCTAAACTGGTTTTTAACTTTTACAGTGCTGCTTCAGATGATGAGGCACGTTTGTCACAGCTCTGTTTATGGGTACTTGAGTGTGAAAAACAAAACCTTCCTTTTATGGTACAAATGCCTAACAAGCAATTAAATTCAGCAAAGGAGAGTATAGATGTTATCCTTGAAACTCTTGCAAAATATTAAACTTTCTCCTTTACGTCTTTTAGACATAGCGTATATCATCGTACTTTTGCCTCTAATGCTTGTGTTAAAAGTACCGATGTTAATATTTTCGTTCATGGTCGTGGCACTGCTTTTCTTTAAAAAAACACCTGCAGATAAATTCCTCATTGTTTTTGTCTTTCTCATGGGGATGTTGGCACTCTTCTTGTC
>NZ_JBFENQ010000189.1:0-2661 GCF_041551015.1 Sulfurovum sp.
AGACGTGGTGGACCAAACTACGAAAAAGGTCTTAAAGATATTAAAGAAGCAGCAGATAGACTTGGTCTATGGATCGATGTATACGGACCAGAGACACACGTAACTGATATCGTTAGAATGGCAGTAGAGGCATAAGGAGAGAAGATGGCACAATTATTTACTAGAGATACACAGGCTATTTTTTGGAATAACAACACAACAGCAATCCAAAGAATGTTAGACTATGATTACACAATCAAAAGAGAGAAACCTTCAGTAGCGGGTATTGTTGCTCCTACAAGTGGTAACAAGTTTGAGAAATTCTTCTGGGGTGGTGATGAGATAATGATCCCACTTTATAAAAATACAGAAGAAGCAAAAGCAGCTCAGCCACAAGCTGATGTTCTTTTGAACTTTGCATCATTTAGAACAGCATATGATGTAACAATGGAAGCATTGGAGATCGGTGGATTTAAGACTATAATGATCACAGCTGAAGGTATCCCTGAAAGACTTGCACGTAAAATGAACCAAGCTGCACGTGATGCAGGTGTTGTTGTTATCGGACCTGCTACAGTTGGTGGTATCGTTCCTGGTGCATTCAAAATTGCAAACGTTGGTGGTACGATTGAAAACATCGTAAACTCAAAACTTCATAGAGCAGGTTCATGTGGTCTTGTAACAAGATCAGGTGGTCTTTTCAACGAGCTTTCTAATATCATTGCTATCAATGCTGATGGTATCGCAGAAGGTGTAGCGATTGGAGGAGATAGATTTGTTGGTTCAGTATTCATCGATAACCTTCTTAGAATGGAAGAGAATCCAAATGTAAAATACATGATCCTTCTTGGTGAAGTTGGTGGTACAGAAGAGTACAAAGTGATAGATGCTATAAAATCAGGTAAGATCACAAAACCGATTATTGCATGGTGTATCGGTACGATTGCTAAGTACTATGACTCAGGTGTTCAATTCGGTCATGCAGGTGCATCTGCAAATGCTGAGCGAGAAACAGCTGAATCTAAGAACAAAGCTATGGCTGAAGCTGGTATTCATGTACCTGCAACATTTAATGACCTTCCGGCAAAAATCAAAGAAGTATTTGAGTCTCTAAATGTTCCTGCGATCCCTGAACCAGATATGAATGTTGTACCTAAAGTAAGAAGAAGTAAGCAGTTTATCTGTACTATTTCTGATGATAGAGGTGATGAGGCTACATATGCTGGATTCCCTATCTCTTCAGTAGCAACGCCAGATACAGGTAAAGGTATCGGTGATGTTGTATCTCTACTATGGTTCAAAAAACAGTATCCAAAATGGGCTACAGACTTTATCGAGACTGTTATGAAAACTGTTGCTGATCACGGTCCAGCAGTATCTGGTGCACACAATGCAAAAGTAACTGCTAGAGCAGGTAAATCTGTTGTTGAAGCACTTGTAACAGGTCTTCTTACAATTGGACCAAGATTTGGTGGTGCGATTGATGGTGCGGCTCAGTACTTTAAGCATGCTGATGATAATAACATGACTCCAAAAGAGTTCTTGAATTATATGAAAGGTGAAGGTGTGCCAATTCCAGGAATCGGACACAGAATTAAGTCTCTTAAAAACCCTGACTTAAGAGTGAAAGGTTTGATGGATTATGCTGCTGAGCATTTCCCGGCTACTCCACTTCTTGATTATGCAAGAACAGTTGAAGCATTGACAACTTCTAAAAAAGAGAACCTCATTCTTAACGTTGATGGTACTATTGGTATCCTTATGGTTGATATGTGGAGAGCACTTGGTTACTCTGAAGAAGAGATCAATGAGTTTATCGCATCAGGTACACTCAATGCATTCTTTATCGTAGGTAGATCTATCGGATTTATTGGTCATATTCTTGATGAGAAGAGACTTGCTATGCCTATGTATAGACACCCAATGGATGATATCCTTTATGATGTTCCAATGGCAGAAAAGATCTAATTCTTCTCGCTTCACAGTATATCTGGCACTAAATGCCGATACCCCCGTTGCTAAAGCATAAGAGGGGTGCCCGACTGAACGGGCTTTGTTTCGTTCAGTCATCTACTATTAAGTAGTCTCTTTCTCTACACTAATCCCTTTGAGCCAAATTTTACTATAAATCAAAAAGAATTTTGAATTATTTATATGCTTTAGTATCCTTAGTTCGAACATATATACACTAAATCTAAATATTAGATAGAAAATATTTTACGTAAAACAAAAAATATATTTAGAATCTTTAATACTATTTCATTTTAACAATCTAATTTAAACAAATAAACCATCTATTCTTCTTTTCTTTCTAAAAAAATATTCCAATATTTTTATATTTTCCTTATTTTATCTGCATTAATATTTCTATTATAAAAGCATTAATATAGCCTTAAATTATACTACATTCTTTTCTGAATACTTTCAATAAAGTACTGTAGGGCACTAGTAGTTAATTGAGCTAAAATAAGCCAATTTTTAGTTAATTTACATATATAATGTAAGTAAAAAAAGAATTTCAATAATTTTTCATATTTTCGCGAAAAACTCTTGACATGAGAGGAGTTCGGTGCTATAATACGCGTCCAACAACACATGGACGGTTAGCGAGTTGCTAGCAAGAGTGTTATTGAATGATCTTTGACAACCAAATATAAGTAAACAAATCAACGTCTATTTGAG
>NZ_JBFENQ010000190.1:0-2646 GCF_041551015.1 Sulfurovum sp.
ACTGTTCTTGCAAGTGCAAAAGAGTTAGGTGGAACGATACATACATCACCTTTAAAGTCTACAACATTGTTATCGTTAAAATCTTTTGGATCAACCACTTCTGCATTGATATTCGTAAAGATCTTGAATTCATCTGTAACACGGATATCATATCCATATGAGCTTAATCCGTAACTTACTACACCTTCACCTACAAGTCCTTCACAAAAAGGTGTGATCATTGCTTCATTAAGTGATTTCTCACGTATCCATTTGTCAGATTTTAGTCCCATGTTTTTCCTTCGTTTCTTAAATAATATTATCTGAGTATTTGTATATCGGCGCTTGTTTTGATTTTTTCAAAATAGTCCTTAAGTGCTTTACCCTGCTGTTGTTGTCTCCATTTTGCAGCCACAGCACCTTTAGCCGCTTCAAAAGGCATATTTACTTTACCTTGTTTAGAAAGAACTTTATAGCTTATATATCGGTCTCCTGCATTAAAAGGGCGTGTAAATGAACCATTTTGCGTTTGTAAAATACTACCAAGTAAAGTAGGGTTAAGCTCTTTAGTTGACTTTGTTACAGAACGGCTTTTTATGCCTTTGGCATTTTTTGTTTGAAGAAACTTTTTCATACTTTCTTCAGATGGTGCTGAGTATTCAATTAGACTAACAGAAGCAGGGATGGTAAAGTGCTCTTGGTGATTTTTGTAGAAGATCTTGAGTTCATCTTCACTTGGTGCTGCGATAGAACTAACCACTTTTTCCTGGAAGAACTTCTCTTTTTTCATTGCCTCTTTGACACTTGATCGATAGTTGTTCCATGTGGTACCCTGTTCTTTCAAGATCTTTTGCATTTTAGGGACAGTGAGATTGTTTTGTGCTGCAATAGTGGCTATTTTTGCATCGATGTCTGCCTCCTCGATAAATACATCTTTCATCGCAGATTTTTGTAGGCGGTCTTGAATAAGAAGATTGGTAGCCTGTTCTTTAGAAACCTGCATCTGTTGTTGTACAGCACGTATCTCTGCCGTGGTGATAGGTTCCCCTTCAACGATGATCGCAATGGCGTCCACCATTTTAGCATGTGATAGTGTCAGTAAAGTAATAAATCCAAGTAGAACAAGTTTTTTCATATATATCCGTTTCCCTAATAAGTTGGAAAATTATAACATAAACATGTAAATATAATATGAATTATTTCATTTAGGATATAATACTTCTTTATGCGAAAAAGGCGAAATATATGAGAAGAATTCTAGGGCTATTATTTGTTTTTTTAACTTTTTCTTTGATAGAGAAGTCATTTATATTTATATGAGACGTAGAAAGTAGATATATTCTAAAAAATAAGGGCTTTTAGTTAGAATATATTACAAAAACAGGAGAGTAGAATGACTATTACAAAAAGCGTAACATTCATAGCAAAAGAAGGCTGTGAAGAAAAAATGAAAGAACTTTTGACGGCTATGGTTGAACCAAGTAAAGCGGAGCCGGGAGTTTTATTTTATGAGATATTTCAATATGAAAATAACCCGCGCAGATTTATGGCAGTAGAGACATGGGAAAATGAAGAAGCACTTGACGGGCATAAGGCTTCTGCACATTATAAAGTGTATAAATCAAGTTATGAACCTTACTGTGAAGATAAATACACAGATGAACTAGAAGTATTAGGTTAGACTTTGAAAAATTTATGGGATGATAAAGAAGCCAGTAAGTACACGAGTGATCTGGATTTAAGAGTATATACCTCAAATTTACTTGGACAGAGTGATGAGCTGGTGCTTCATGGTGGTGGTAATACTTCTGTGAAGAGCATGGTTAATGGTGAAGAGATCTTATATGTGAAGGGGAGTGGCTGGGATCTAGTTTCCATCAAAGCTGAAGGGTTTGCCCCAGTGAAAATGAGTGTACTTTTGGAGATGGCAAAATTAAAAAGCCTCTCTGACAGTGACATGGTTACTCAGCAAAAAGCAGCCATGATAGACAAAAATGCACCCAATCCTTCCGTAGAAGCTATTTTGCATGCGATCATCCCTTTTAAAGTAGTGGATCATACGCATGCAGATGCTATCGTAACAATTTCCAACTCTAAACATGGCGAGGAGTATATTGCTAAGCTTTTCCCAAACTTCCTTATCATCCCTTATGTGATGCCAGGATTTATACTTGCACAGAAGATTTATGAGATGACGCAAGATTTTGACTGGGATACATGTGAGGGGATAATCTTGCATAATCATGGGATCTTTACCTTTGACAATGATGCTAAAAAGTCATATGATAAGATGATCACATCAGTGACTAGAGCAGAAGATTTTTTAGCAGAAAATGCAGCTATAGAACTGTCACATACTGAAGCGAATGATGAGGTAGATCTAGAGAAGTTACAAATGCTTATCTCCAAAGCTAAAGGCTATGATGTCGTTGTTAAACTCAATGACTCTCCTTTAGCGAAGTATTATGCGTTACAAGATAATTTAGCTGTCTTTGCTACGCGAGGTGTTTTAACCCCTGAACATATCATAAGAACGAAACGTATCCCATTAATACTTGAAGATGACAAGGTGGAGGAAGCACTTGAATTTTATATGAATGATTACAAAAAGTATTTTGAAACATTTTCAACAGATGAAATCTGTCTAAATCCTGCACCGAATTATGC
>NZ_JBFENQ010000191.1:0-2574 GCF_041551015.1 Sulfurovum sp.
GGTTTGTTATCTTGATGTAAATTTACTCCTGCATCTTGGAGGTCTTTGTTTACAAAGTCTGCAAAAGCATCTTCGAGTTTTATCTCATAACGATTTCCTGAAACTGTAAGTCCAACGTTTTTCATGATATACCTTTACTATGCTTATTATGCTAAAAGTGATTCAACCTGTGCAATGATCTTTTCTATCTCCACATCTTTCTCTTCAAGTTCACGTTTAAGCGTTGCTATTTGTGCTTCTTGTTGACTTTGAGATCCTGAAGCATTTGAAAGCTCAGCTCTTAGCTGTGCATTTTCGCTTTTAAGGGCTTCGTGGTCTGCTTTCCACTGTGCGATCTTCTCTTGTAATTTTTGTAATGCTGACATTTCATATTCCCTTTATATTATTCTATTGAACATATTTTTCTTTGTGTTATAATAGCAAAATTTTAAAGAAAACAACATAAAAATAAAGGTTTATTTTGCCAAATTTCACGGTATCAAGCCCATACCAGCCTGCCGGTGACCAACCCACCGCTATCGAAACACTTAGTCGCTCCATAGAAGCAGGGAACCAATACCAAACCCTACTGGGTGTAACGGGTTCAGGGAAAACCTATACTATGGCTAAAGTGATAGAAAAAACCAAAAAACCTACTCTTATCATGACGCACAATAAAACGTTGGCGGCACAACTCTACTCTGAGTTTAAAAGTTTTTTTCCAAACAACCATGTCGAATACTTCATCTCTTACTATGATTATTATCAGCCTGAAGCCTATTTGCCCCGACAAGATCTTTTTATAGAAAAAGACTCTTCCATCAATCAGGAGTTGGAACGTTTGCGTTTAAGTACGACGGCAAACTTGCTTTCTCATGATGATGTCATCGTCATCGCTTCTGTATCTGCCAACTATGGTTTAGGTTCTCCTGATGATTACCGCTCCATCGTACAGAAACTTTGTGTAGGAGATGAGTACAATCAAAAAGCCCTATTGTTAAGACTGGTAGATATGGGATACAAACGTAATGATGAGTTTTTTGACAGGGGTGATTTTCGTGTGACCGGTGAGGTCATAGACATTTATCCTGCTTACTCTGAAGAGTTTGCCATACGTATAGAGTTTTTTGGTGATGAGATAGAGGCAATCTACGAGTTTAACTCACTCACAGGAGAGAAAGAAGATGGTGTCAAAGAAGTTACCATCTACTCAGCCAATCAGTTCATCGTCTCTAAAGAAAAACTTGCTCTTGCAGTCAAAAGCATAGAAGAAGAATTGGCTGAAAGACTTGCCTACTACCAAAAAGAAGACCGCATGATAGAGTATAACCGTCTCAAACAGCGTACAGAGTTTGATTTGGAAATGATAGAAGGTACGGGGATGTGTAAAGGCATCGAAAATTACTCTCGCCATCTTACAGGGAAAAAAGCCGGAGAGACTCCCTACACAATGATGGACTATTTTGAAGCTATGCATGATGATTACCTCGTCATCGTTGATGAATCTCATGTCTCTTTACCACAGTTTAGAGGAATGTATGCAGGAGACAGAAGCCGTAAAGAAGTACTAGTTGACCACGGTTTTAGACTCCCATCTGCACTGGATAACCGGCCATTGATGTTTGATGAGTACATACATAAAGCCCCTCACTTTCTCTTTGTTTCAGCTACTCCTGCCCCTCTTGAACTTGAACTTTCCTCTACAGTAGCCCAACAAGTTGTACGACCTACTGGACTGCTTGACCCGGAGATAGAAGTGATTGACAGTACATACCAGGTGGAGAACCTGTACGACAGGATGAAACCTGTCATAGCGCATGGTGAACGTGTACTTGTCACAGTGTTGACAAAAAAAATGGCAGAAGAGTTGACAACGTACTACAATGACCTTGGACTTAAAGCCCGTCACATGCACTCAGACATGGATGCCATAGAACGTAACCAAACCATACGTTCCTTACGTTTAGGTGAGTTTGACATCTTAGTAGGTATTAACCTGCTTAGAGAAGGACTTGACCTCCCCGAAGTCAGTCTCGTGGCTATTCTTGACGCAGACAAAGAAGGTTTTTTACGTTCACGAACCTCACTCATACAAACGTCAGGAAGAGCTGCAAGAAATGCCAATGGGCATGTGCTTATGTATGCTAAAAAGATCACAGATTCTATGCAGTTCACCATCGATACCACAAAAGCCCGAAGAGAAAAACAAATAGCCTACAATAAAGAACATGGCATTACACCTAAAACCACACTCAGAGTCCTTGACACAGATCTAAAAGTTGAGGATGCAGGTGAGCTCTACAATAAGCAAAGTAAACTTGACAAAATGCCAAAAGCAGAACGTCAGCAAATGGTCAAAGAACTGAAGGCAAAGATGCTTGCTGCAGCTAAAAATTTAGACTTTGAAGAGGCTGCCAGACTGCGTGATCAGATAGCAAAAATCAAAAAATTGTAGGTTTTTGCTATAATACGCGTAAATATTATATTATAGGTAAATTTCATGGCTTTAGATCTCTCTTCTTCACAACTCTATTTTAACCGTGAACTCTCATGGCTGCAGTTTAACTCACGTGTTTTAGCACAAGCACTCGATGA
>NZ_JBFENQ010000192.1:0-2573 GCF_041551015.1 Sulfurovum sp.
CCGGGTGCCGTTCGTTTTATCAGCGGTACCTTTGAACCTCATGTGACACTTGAAAAGAAACTGGCTACCTTTCACGACAGAGAAAGGGCAATGATTTTCAGCGCCGCCTATTCTGCTGTGATGGGTGTCCTTCCACAGCTTATTACAGAAGAAACAGTTGTCATCAGTGACGAACTGAACCACAACTGTATCATCAACGCCATTCGGCTGGTACACCCTACTGAAAAAGCGGTATACAAGCACCTTGATATGGAAGACCTGGAAGCTGCTATCCAGCGATACTCCGGTAAATGCAGACGGATGATCGTCGTTACCGATGGTATCTTCAGTATGAGGGGAGACCATGCGCCCCTTAATGAGATTGTTGGAATCTGCAAAAAATATGAAGACAAGTTTGAAGAGGGGATCATTACTGTTGTTGATGATTCACACGGTGTCGGAGCCTTCGGTAAAACCGGGCGGGGAACAGAGGAAGTGACTGGTACAAAAGCCGATATCTACATTGCAACCCTCGGAAAGGCCCTTGGTGTGAACGGCGGCTATGTGGTTTCCAGTGAAACCGTCATTAATTACCTGAGAGAGACAGCCCCCTTTTACATCTTTTCCAATCCCATTACTCCCTCTGAAGCTGCAGCGGCCATAAAGTCTCTTGATATTCTCGACAGTACCCGGGGGCTGAAGTTACTCGAAAAGCTTCGTACACTCACACGCCTGCTTGAGGAGAGTTTAAAGGATCTTGGTTATGAAACCATCCCAGGAAAGCATCCCATTGTCCCTCTTATGATACGGGACACCCAAAAGACTTCCAGACTTGTGAAGTATCTTTTTGAGCATGGCATTCTCGCCACAGGCCTTAATTTTCCCGTGGTTCCAAAGGGTGATGAGGAGATCAGGTTTCAGGTTTCCGCCAATCATACAGAAAAAGATATCGATTACTTGTTGGGAGTTTTGAAGCGTTTTTAGGAACCGCAGAGACACAGAGGAAAACAAGATAAATTATTTGAGCATGGTATCGCACTAAAAGGTTAATCATTTATATTATAACTAGTCTTATAATATAAATGTAAGTGATACTGTCTAAAAATAAGACAGATCACCTTACTATCTCTGCATCATTACGTATTAAGTCGATGATCCCACCTTCAACATTAAGTGGTGTAAATCCATTTTTTTCCAATATACGTGATGCTTTAATACTTCTGCTTCCTGATCGGCAATAGACAACAATACGTTTATTTTTAACTTCTTGTAGGCTATTTAGACTGCTACTGAGTGTTTGAACAGGTATGTTTATAGCATTCTTGAGGTGTTTCTCTTCGTATTCTCTTATGGTTCTTACATCAAGCAGTGTGACATTGTTATCATCTGATAGAAATACTATAGCCTGCTTTGCATTTATGAATTCAAAGTCTGCCAGTATCCAACCTTTAGAGTATGCAAAGGAGACAAATAAACCTGCCATAGCAATCCAGTAAAGTATCATAGTAGAAATGAAAAAAATAATGAGTCGTGTGATTCGCATCTTAGCTCCTTTTCTCTAAAAAATTTTCATTTTTAAAGTATATCTAATATGTGTATAGTATATAAACATCCATATGTATAATATTTAATCAGCATATATTTAATATCGCTGTAATTTTCATGTATACTTGACTAAATATTTATTCTAAAGGAGTAATGATGATAGGTTTTAACCGATTAAAAGGAGAGGGGAGTCCTTCTACCTTGTTTGCAGCATTCTTATATTTTGATTTTAGTTTTATGGTCTGGACCATGCTCGGTCCACTTGCAACAGAGATTACAGACAGCTTGGCTAATTATGGATTCTTGATGACAGCTTCTGAGACAGCAACATTACTTTCAGTGCCTATACTTTCAGGGGCACTACTACGTATAGTACTTGGTTTTTTAGTGGGTAAGATTGGTGCTAAAAAGACCGCCTTAGGATCACAAGCTATCGTGATATTGACATTGTTTTATGTGGCTTCATTTGGAGAACATATCTCTTATGAGGCCTTGTTGTTAGTGGGTGTGGGACTAGGTTTTGCAGGGGCATCATTTGCGGTGGCTTTACCTCAGGCAGGACAATGGTACCCACCAAGATTACAAGGTGTTGTACTTGGAATCGCAGGTATAGGGAATATGGGTGTAGTACTTGGCTTCCTTTTTGCACCTAAGATCGCTGAATTATGGGGATGGCAATCAGTTTTTTTAGTGGCAGCTGTTTTATCTTTACTCGTTTTTATCGTTTATATGCTGATGGCTAAAGATGCACCTAAAGAGGTATATGTACCAAGACCTAAAAATGTATCAGATTATGTAAGACTGTTAAAAGACAGGGATACATGGTGGTTCAATCTTTTTTATGCGGTGAGCTTTGGTGCTTTTGTAGGATTCGCCATGTATATGAAAGTGTATCTCATGGCTATGTATTTTGATGAGATGGAAGTGTTTGGATTAGAGGTATTAGCTGAAGAGAACATACATGTTGTTGCCGGTTATTTTGCCGCACTTTGTATTATGGCCGGTGCATTTCTTAGACCTGTAGGTGGAGCTATTGCTGATAAAATAGG
>NZ_JBFENQ010000193.1:0-2425 GCF_041551015.1 Sulfurovum sp.
AAAGCACCCAGGTGCATACTATTGATTAAAATGTAAAGTGTTCTCCAAGATAATGCTTGCGTACATTCTCGTCATTGGCTACTTCATCACTTGTACCTGTCGCTAACATTTCTCCACTTCTCATCACATAAGCTCTGTCACAGATCCCCAATGTTTCACGTACATTATGGTCAGTAATGAGAATACCCATGTCCAGATCGACCAGTTGTTTGATAATGTTTTGTATATCCAACACTGCTATAGGATCAACACCGGCAAAAGGTTCATCCAGAAGTAAAAACTTTGGTTCTCCGACCAATGCTCTTGCTATCTCAACCCTTCTTCTCTCTCCCCCGCTGAGGCGTATCCCTAATCGGGCACGTATAGGTTCGATGTTGAAAATTTCAAGTAGTTTTTCAATACGTGGCTGGATCGTCTCTTTGTCAAGATTTAATGCTTCGGCTGCAATGAGCAAATTTTCTTCTACTGTAAGGTCTTTAAAAATACTGGACTCTTGAGGCAGATACCCTATACCCATTTGTGCACGAGCACTTAAAGGCAGTTTTGTGACATCTTTGCCATCTAAAAAGACTTGTCCTTCTGTAGCATCTGTTAATCCACATACCATGTAGAATGAAGTGGTCTTCCCCGCACCGTTGGGACCAAGAAGCCCTACGATCTCTTTACTCTTCACACTTAAAGAGATATCATGTACCAGCTTTGTTTTTTTAATGGTTTTCGCAAGGCTTTTGGCTTCAAGTGTATGCATTATGCTTCTATCCTATAAGTTCTACTATTTTCATTGGTTTCTATCTCTATCATTGCAACATTATAGCCTACACCTTCTAAAAAGGCTTTAAGTTCATCAGAACCCCACTCTACCATGTGCCATCCCGGCTTCTCAAACTCTTCAAAAAGTCCCATCTGCATAAACTCTTCATGGTCTAAACGATACAGGTCATAATGGTACAAACTACTGCCATCTTTTGCACCATAACACTGTTGTAAAGAAAAGGTTGGAGAAGTCACTTCACCTTCGATTCCTTTTGCTTTTGCTATGGCTTGTGTGAGTGTTGTTTTTCCTGCAGCAAGATCACCTCTTAAAAATACGATTGCATCAGAAGGAAGTGTTTTATACAGGTAACTGACAACTTTATCAAGTTCATCCAGTGATGCGTTTATCTCTTTCACTACGCAATACTTCCTGACAATTGTTGACTTATCTTAGCCATAAGCTTTAAATGTTCATTGGCTTTACCGCTATCAAGTCCGCTTTTAGCTATCTCTATCGCTTCCTCTATGTCACGTGCATTGCCATCTACAAATAGTGCAAATGCTGCATTGAGTAGAACGATATCTCTTTTTGCACCTCTCTCTTCTCCTGAAAATATATCTCGAGTGATCTGCGCATTAAAATTTGCATCTCCACCCAAGATCGCTTCTTTAGGAGCAAGTTTAAATCCAAACATCTCCGGATTTATCTCACCTTCTAAAATACGGTTTGATTCCACATAAGCAAAAGAGGAGTTGCAAGCAAGAGAGATCTCATCCATACCATCATGACTGCTGACCACACAGGCACGTTTTGCACCAAGTTCAAGCAGTGCATCTGCCATACGTTTAATGTAGGAAGGGTCAAATACACCTAAGAGATATTTCTCTGCTCCAGCAGGGTTTGTCAGTGGTCCAAGTATGTTAAAGATCGTTCTATGCTCTATGGACTTACGTACAGGCATAATGTGTTTCATTGCAGGGTGATGATCTGTTGCAGGGAAAAAACAAAACCCCGTCTCTTCAAGCATTTTAATCTTGTTGTCTATACTCAGATCGAGGTTAATGCCCAATGCTTCCAAAACATCAGTAGATCCTGAGTTTGAAGTTACACTTCTGTTACCGTGTTTAGCCACTACACGTCCCAGAGAAGCCAGTAGTAGAGAAACCGTCGTAGAGATGTTAAAGCTTCCACTTTTATCTCCGCCTGTACCGACAATATCAATGGCTTTTTCTTTCAGTTCATCATATAAAGAGAGTTTAATGGAGTGTTCACGCATTACAGAAGCAGCCGCAGCGATATCACTGCCACTTTCACCTTTCTTATAAAGGTCTACAAGAAAAGCCCTTGCTTCCTCTGTACTCATTTCATTGTTAAATAGTTTTTCAAATTCTTCTCTGATACCCATCACTCTCTCCTATTTAATTTGACAACTCTTTGACATACTCTTCTTTTTGACTTTTAGGTATAGTTTTTGTTGTAGGTATTTGTAGTACTTCATAAGACTTCGGACCTTTAAGATACTCTATGGTCACCTTATCCCCTACAGCTACATTTTTAGAGGCTTTTGCTTTCAAACCATTCACCAAAACAACACCACTTTTAAGCATATCTGTAGCAATAGTACGACGCTTCACCACATTCACAGCCGACAACCACTTATCTACACGCATA
>NZ_JBFENQ010000194.1:0-2404 GCF_041551015.1 Sulfurovum sp.
AACTGTTTAGGATCACGAATAAGTTGCATTGCAGCATTATCTACATACATATGAGAAAGCTCAACTTCAGGGTAATCTTTTGCTACTTCTTCTACGATCTCTCTCCAGAACTGGCTTACTTCAAGTACATTGGCTTTGTCTACAGAACAGACACGTTTATCACGTTTCATAGCGATATCAAACGCAACAACAGCAATACGCAGTACTTCTTCTCTAGTATAGATCATTGTATTAAATGCTTTATCTTTTTGAAGTTCTCTTGGCTGACCAAAATAGATACCCCCAGTAAGCTCACGTACAACCATAATATCTACACCCTGAATAACCTCAGATTTAAGACTAGATGCATTCACTAACTCATCATATACCATTGCCGGTCTGAGGTTTGCAAATGTTCCCATCTCTTTACGAAGACCTAAAAGTCCAGTTTCAGGACGTAAATGTCTCTCTAGTGTGTCCCACTTTGGTCCACCGATCGCACCAAATAGAACAGCATCACATTTCTTTACTCCCTGGATAGTCTCCTCTGGTAATGGTACGCCCGTTTCATCTATAGCAGCACCGCCAAGCAGCATCTCTTCATACTTAAGGTTAAACCCTTGTGTTACAGAAACTGCGTCAAGTACTTTTATAGCTTCATCAATGATTTCAGGACCGATCCCATCACCTTTAATTACACCAATTTTATAACTTTTACTCATAGGATTATGCCTTCTCTTCTTTTTGTTTTTTAGCTTCAATCTCTTTTTTTGCAAATGCAATAAGCCCGCCTGCATCTACCAACTCTTGCATAAATTCAGGAATAGGAGAAAACTTATATGTTTTAGCTTGTGTTACATTGATCACTTCACCCGCATCCATATCTACTCTAACTACGTCACCTTCATTGATCTCCGTTGCTTCTGCAAGCTCAAAGATAGGAAGTCCCATGTTAAATGCATTTCTGTAAAAAATACGTGCAAATGTAGGTGCGATAACCGCACTCACCCCTGCTGCTTTTAGTGCGATGGGTGCATGCTCACGACTTGAACCACACCCAAAGTTTTCACCAGCAACGATAATGTCACCCTCTGTCATCTTAGAAACAAACTCAGGGTCTGCATCTTCCATTACATATTTTGCCAATTCTGATGGCTCACTTGTATTGAGATATCTTGCTGCGATGATCAAATCCGTATCGATATTGTCACCAAATTTCCAAACTTTACCTTGCAAAGTCAATTCCTTCGTAATGAGAAATAAATCCTCAAAAATTTTCGCGATTATAGCTAAAAAAATGAAATTTGACAAATTGAGTACTTAAAAGTAATAAAATTTCGGTATAATCCACCTTAATTAAATCTGAGGGTTTTCACCTCAACACATCAAAGGTTTTTAATGGCAACAAAAGACAGTATGAAAAGTATCGAAACATTATTTCAGTCTAAGAAAAAAGGTGATGTAGTCACACTTGAGAACATCGCAAAAGAATTTGCTAAACAGCCGACAGCAGCACAAGCAAAGAAGATCCATAAATTTGCCGATGATGCCAAAGTAGAAGTTGTATCTGCTTCAGAGTATGCTAAATTTCTCACAACCAAAGAGAAGAAAAGAAAAGAAGATGCAAGAAAAAAACTTGCAGAGGGCAGTACAGAAGACCAATTCGATCTTCATAAAGAAAAAGAACTTCTTGAGTGGAGTCGTTCAGACAGTCCTGTTAGAATGTATTTACGTGAAATGGGAAAGATTCCTCTACTTACTAAAGAAGAAGAAGTGGATCTCTCTATGCGTATCGAAGAGGGAGAAGATATCATTATCGATGCTATCTGTTCTGTTCCTTACCTTATAGGTTACATTATCAACTATAAAGAGCCTTTGCTCAATCGTGAAAGACGGGTAAAAGAACTTTTCAAAAGCTTTGAAGATGAAAAAGCAGAGAAAGATGATTCTGATGATTCTGATGATTCTGATGATGAAGAAGGAACAAGTGCACCTAAAGATGATAAAAGAGTGAAACAGGTTGTTGACAGCTTTAAGCAACTTGAAAAAGCTAAAAAAGAGTGGATGAAGGCACGTGAAGATCTAGATACATTTTTAGAAATAGAAGATGATGAAGTAAAGATTCTTCATGAGCGTCTTAAAATTGCATTTAAAAAAGAAGCACTTAAAGCTGCACTTTTAAATCTTGGGCCAACATCTAAACTGATCAATGAACTTGTTAAAGCGATGGAAACTGCACTTAAAAGCGATGATAGTTTTGAGAAAGAGCTTAAACGTTTAGAGTATAAACTTCCACTTTTCAATGATACGCTAAAAGCAAATCATAAAAAACTGCTTGACAATATCATTAAGATGGATAAAGATGATATCATCGATGCTGTGCCAGAGACCACTATGGTAAGCACCTATGTTGAGATCAAAAAAC
>NZ_JBFENQ010000195.1:0-2367 GCF_041551015.1 Sulfurovum sp.
CAATGGTTTAACCATTTTTGATAACCCCACACGTGTCGATGTGGATCTTGAACTTCTCACACCTTTGCAGCGTGCCAATATCACAAGTTCGGCAAATTTAAGTGAAACATTGCGATGGTGTGCGATCCTCTATAAAAAACTTTCCTGTTCGCTATGTGCAGGTACTGGGATTCATAGTGCGGAGGATGTACTAAAATCCATCATGAGCGGAGCAGATGCCGTGGCACTGGCATCAGTACTTCTAATGAAAGGTGAATCTGAAGTAAGTGCCATTCTCAATGAAATCACTGGGTGGATGCAAAAATACGAATATGACTCTATCTCCCAGATGAAAGGGAGCATATCTTTAGCCCATACCGACAATCCAGCCGCTTATGAGCGTAACTCGTATATGTATGCTCTGCAGGAGTATCGTCGCTAAAATGTATATTGCATCCTTAAGAAGATCAACAGAGAAAAGCTAAGAGTTCTTACGAAGTTCTTTTAACTTTTCCTGATAATTCTCTTCATCACCATAAGATAAAAACTCCTTGTAATACTTATGTTCAGACACAACCTTCTTTGCGTGTTTTATAGGGCAAAAGTAAAGTTCAGTTCTTCCTGCAATGGCTGAAGCATATAGCATTAGACCATTAAAATAAGAGCAATAGAGACAATTGAGCTTTTCAATCGGGTTTAAATATCCAAGATAATGATGATCAAAGTGCAGATAGTCGCTTCGTTTGATAAATTGAAAATTAAAGACTCTAAATGCTATCTGTTGATAGACAAAGAGTACCACATCAAAGATGATGGCAGGAATGACCATCACATAAATAAGGGGTGCAGTAAGAAAATGTAAAAGAGGGACTTCTCTGAGCCAGCTTAAAAGATTTTTCATATTCTCTCTTTGTTTGGCTAAAACTTCTTTTTCAAATCGTACATAACCATTTTGAATCTCATAAGAGATATGACTCTCCTGCTTGTCGATCTCCTCACCAAGTTTGATCTTCATCGCTTCTATCTCGTCTATGATCTCTCTGATCTTATCATTCATTTATAACCCTTTGTATGGTTCAAATTTATATCTTATGTACATTATACATAGTTAATTCAATAGTTAGATAATTTACAATAACTGATGTTCTAGGGCTATTTCAATATCTGTATAATTAAAGACAAAACCTTTGTCCTGAAGTGCTTTTGGATATATCTCTTTAGAACCTGTCAGTACTGAACTGGCTTCCCCATACATAATACGCAAAGCAAATTCAGGAATAGGAAGAATAGTAGGACGATGCAACACTTTTCCTAATGCTTTGGTCAAGGTATAGTTTGTTACGGGGTTGGGAGAAACTGCATTAAAAATACCGCTAATCTTCTTATCGATGATAAATTGGTAAATACGCATCAAGTCTTCAATATCTATCCAACTGGTCATCATCTTTCCATTTCCAATGATACCACCCAGACCTAATTTAAACGGTGTCAGCATCTGGGCTAGTGCACCACCCTCTTTACCAAGGATCACACCAAAACGTATTATGGTAGTTGGTTTATGACACAGTAATGCTTCTTCTTCCCACTTATGTGCAAGATTACCCAAGAAATCCTCAGCGATCTCTGTACATCTTTCATCACATCTTTTATCATCAGGGTATATACCTATGGCTGAAGTAGAAATAAAGTGTGTAACATTACTTTGGTTGAGTGCTCTTACCAAACGTTCCGTACTATCTATACGGCTTTGCATCAGTATTTTCTTATAGGGATCACTCCAACGTTGAATAATAGGAGCACCAGCCAAGTTAATGACTACATCAACATCATGAAGTTTCTTTAAAATACTATTCTCATCATCATGACGCGTGATAATTACATAGTCAGGA
Source organism: Sulfurovum sp. (assembly GCF_041551015.1). Classification (GTDB taxonomy): domain Bacteria; phylum Campylobacterota; class Campylobacteria; order Campylobacterales; family Sulfurovaceae; genus Sulfurovum. The sequence goes on from NZ_JBFENQ010000195.1 coordinate 1,869, forward strand.
AAGGTATTCTGTAATTCTGTCCCAACAAATCCACTAGCTCCAGTAAGTGCTATTTTCATATTAGACTCCTTATAGGCTTAAGGATATAAACCATAGTATCTCTATAGATAATATCATGATTTATTTAATATTCATAACTTAGATATTAATTCAATAAAATGAATAGAGTCAATGGATTTTAAAGTAGTAGAAGTTAAAGTATATCTCTCAATACCATTGCATAATGTAAAACTACAAGATTCAGAAGAAAAATCCCCATGGATGAACCGCGTGAAAAGAACTTTTCTAACGGTGTTTTTTCTTTGTGCAGAGTCATCATAGAAATCGTCATATGAATCACAGTAAGTACAATGATCACACCTACCAAATAAAGCTTGATACGTAATGAGTCTATCACTTCGTTAGAGAGATTTGAAAAAAGTATATCCAAGAGTCCATTATTCGATATCATTGTATACCCTGTGATAAGAAGGATAATGAGTGCTACTGTCTCAAAATA
>NZ_JBFENQ010000196.1:0-2342 GCF_041551015.1 Sulfurovum sp.
AAGAACGATCTTCTCACCATCACGTCCGGCTCTTTGCATATCTCTCCATGAAAGACGATGGTTTACAGGAATCACATCTTGAGCGATGATAGGCCCTTCATCCAGATCATCAGTCACAAAGTGTGCTGTAGCACCAATGATCTTCACACCTCTATCAAATGCCTGCTTATATGGATTGGCACCTATAAATGCAGGAAGGAAAGAGTGGTGAATATTGATGATCTTTTCTGGATATGCTTTGACAAAATCGGGTGTAAGTATACGCATATATTTTGCAAGAACAATATAATCAAAATCAAATTCACCTATTAATTTCATCACATGTTCTTCATGTTCTTCTCTAGTCATATCATCAGCAGGTATATGAAAGAAGGGAATGTCAAATCTGCGTACAAATGTCTCAAGTGTATCATGGTTAGCGATCACACACTCTATCTGTGCATCAAGTTCACCATTCACATGACGAACAAGGATATCACCAAGTGCATGAGACTCTTTGGTTGCCATAAGAATGATTTTTTTATCTCTAGGTTTTATAACTTTGATGTGCGCATCTTCAGGTGTGACTGTTCTGAGTTCATCGTGTAATTCCTTAATATCAAATACACCTGAAACCACCGTACGCATAAAAAATCGTCCCTGTTCTTTGTCAACAAATTCACGGTTATTATCGATATTCAGACCTCTATCATAGAAAACTTTAGAAATCTTATATACTAATCCCTTTGCATCTTCACAGTCTATTAAAACCCTTGCTCTCTTTTCCATATTCACCCTAATTACTTTATAAATTGTAAAATTATACCTATTTTTCTTTCAAACTCTTTATCTTCTCTTGAGTTCGCCTGTCAAGTTCATCACCTAACTCTTTGCCTGAAAACCCCTCAGCCATCAACACTGCAGGAGTCACCCCTCTATCAAAAGGTTTATCCCAAACATCCAATTTTTTTGCCACAGATATCACAGTGGGATGATAGTTTCCAACATACTCTATAATGCCCTCTTTTAGTGATAGATTTGCTATAAAAGGTATTGTGACATTGTTAGGTGCTGGAGATTCTACTATTTTCTTATAGTAACTACTGGGTGCTCTCAATCTATCTAAAACTTCTTTTATATCTATAGAAAAATATTCTTTGCAAATAAAAAGAAAATAATAGGGCCTTAATTTTTCTACAAAATACTTTTGACTTTGTTGCAATATCTTACTTAAAAAAATAAATGTCTTTTTCTCCATACGTTCATTATAAAGTTGTTCTCCAATGCCAAGGGCAAATAAATAATAGAGACCGTAATGCAGGTATGTTCCCATGAACATTTTCTCAAACTCTCTAAATATTCGTTCTTTAGGCAGATCATCAAGAGAAATACTTTGACAAAGCCTACAACTCTTTTCTTCTACTTTAAACCCAAAACGTGCAGCAAACTGCATCGCACGCAATACACGTAAACTATCTTCCACAAATGTGACTTTATCAACTACACGGAGTATTTTATGTTCTATATCTTCCAATCCATTCCAAAAATCGAGTATCTGCTCATTTTGAATATCATACATTAAAGCATTGATAGTAAAATCCCGTCTTTTTGATGCCTCTTTTTCTTCTCTGGCCAAAGAGACTTCAAACCCACGATGCCCCTTAGCTATTTTTTTCTCAATACGAGGCAAGGAAATATCCAGATCATGGTATTTATAAACAAAAAAACTTTTACCCACACCTTGTGCACCCAAATGATCCATTGCTGTTTCAAAATCATTCACAGAGATACCAAAACATTCAATGTCATAATCTTTACACTCATATCCCAACATGCGATCACGTATTGCACCACCCACAATGTAACATTTGGCACTATAATTTTGTGTCAAATAATCTGTCACTGTTTTGATATTTTGAAGTATATGAGAATCTGTTTGTGAAAAGAAGTTTGAAAAAGGTTTGATAGTGGGCAAGGTATCCCCTTGTAAATCATTTTAAATGCTGCTCTTGATAAAGAGCAGCAAGTTTTTAGAGTTAACGACTTGGAGACTAACTCGATTTTATCTTCTATTTAGATGCATAATCGGCAATAATATCACCGATCTCACTACAAGTACAGATCTCTTTTGCATCATAATCACCGATATCGCCTGTACGATATCCTTCGCTCAATGCTTTTTTAATTGCATTGTCTATCTTATCAGCTGCTTTAGTTTCACCTAATGCATAACGAAGCATCATGCTTGCAGATGAAATAGTCGCCAACGGGTTAGCGATACCTTGTCCCGCGATATCCGGTGCAGAACCATGGATAGGCTCAAACAAGCCTACACCCTCACCTGTACTGGCACTTGGAAGAAG
>NZ_JBFENQ010000197.1:0-2341 GCF_041551015.1 Sulfurovum sp.
AACCACACTCAGAGTCCTTGACACAGATCTAAAAGTTGAGGATGCAGGTGAGCTCTACAATAAGCAAAGTAAACTTGACAAAATGCCAAAAGCAGAACGACAACAAATGGTAAAAGAACTCAAAGCAAAGATGCTCGCTGCTGCAAAAAACTTAGACTTTGAAGAAGCTGCCAGACTGCGTGACCAGATAGCGAAAATAAAAAAATTGTAGGTTTTTGCTATAATACGCGTAAATATTACATTATATAGGCAATTTTATGGCTTTAGACCTCTCTTCTTCACAACTCTATTTTAACCGTGAACTCTCATGGTTACAGTTTAATTCACGTGTTTTAGCACAAGCACTGGATGAACAATTACCCCCACTTGAACGTCTCAAGTTTCTTGCTATCTACGGAACAAACCTTGATGAATTTTATATGATACGTGTTGCAGGACTTAAAGCCCTGTTTAAAGCAGGCGTACAGGAGACAGGACCAGATAAACTTACTCCTAGCCAACAACTCGAAGAGATACATGGGTACCTGCATAAAGAACATAAGGTTTTAGAATCATGTTACACCTCTATTATCTCGGAACTTCATACCCATGGAGTAAACGTAAAAAACTATGATGCTCTCAATAAAGAAGAGCAAGAAGAAATAAAAGAAAAATTCTTTAATGAAATATATCCTGTGATCATCCCAATAGCCGTAGATGCTACACACCCTTTTCCTCATCTCAACAACCTTAGTTTTGGTTTGGCACTCACACTGGAAGATGACTCTAAACATATCAAACATGGTCTTGTGCGTATCCCCAGAATACTTCCTAGGTTTGTACAGTTAAGACAAACATTTATCCCTATAGAATCTGTGGTTGAATACTTTGCATCTGAACTTTTCCCTGGATTTAGTCCGCTGGCTTCAACACCTTTCAGGGTCACAAGAAATGCAGATATTGAGATAGAAGAGGAGGAAGCTGATGACTTTTTGGAGATCCTGCAAGAAGGTTTACGTTCCAGAAACAAAGGTTCGCTCATCCGTCTTGAACTCATTGACGGTGCGGACTCTGAGCTTATCAATTTTTTACTCTCTCATCTAAACCTTGACAACAAAGACATCTACTCCTACAAGAGTCTTTCTCTCAACCTGGGGAGTCTCTGGCAAATCGTGGGAGACAAAGCGCTCTCTCATCTTGTACTACCTACATTTAGCCCAAAGATACTACCTCCGTTAAACAGTGAAAATATCTTTGAAGCTATTGAGAAGCAAGATGTCCTGCTTTATCATCCTTTTGACAGTTTTGAACCTGTCGTGAAGTTCATTACACAAGCTGCCGCAGACCCGGAAACGATTACTATACGTATGACACTCTACCGTGCAGGACCAAAGTCTCCTATCGTTAAAGCACTCATAGATGCGGTACGTGATGGGAAACAGGTTATGGTACTTGTTGAACTCAAAGCAAGATTTGATGAGGAGAACAATTTACGCTGGGCAAGAGCACTTGAAGATGCAGGAGCACATGTAGTCTATGGTATACCGGGGCTCAAAGTACATGCCAAGATCGCACAGGTGATTAAAAGACAGGGTGGAAAACTTAAAAGTTATGTACATCTTGCAACAGGAAATTATAATCCTAGTACTTCAAAGATCTATACCGATATGTCATACTTTACAACAAAAGAGATTTTTAGTACAGATGCCACACACTTTTTTCACTTCTTAACAGGTTTCTCAACGCATACAAAGTTAGATACACTTTTCATGGCACCTACACAGATCAAACCAAAGCTCATCAAACTCATAGAGAAAGAGCGTAAACATGGATCTCAGGGGCATATCATACTTAAAGCCAACTCTTTAGTGGACTCAGATATCATCAAAGCACTGTATCTCTCTTCTCAAAATGGGTGTAAGGTTGATCTTATCATTCGTGGTATCTGTTGTTTAAAACCCGGAATCAAAGGCATCAGTGAAAACATTACTGTCTCTTCGGTCATAGGAAAATATTTAGAACATGCACGTGTCTACTTTTTTAAACATGACAAAGTTAAATGCTACATCTCATCTGCAGACCTCATGCCACGTAATCTTGTAAGACGTGTAGAGCTTATGACGCCCATCTTGGAAGAAACACTCACACAGAAAATAGAACAAATTTTAATGTTACAACTTGCAGACAATTCCTTACGTTGGGAACTTCAAGAAGATGGAAACTACACTAAAGTGCCTTCCCTAGGTAAAAAGATAAACAACCATTGTGTCTTAGAAGAGTATGTAAACAAGATTCACGATAAAACAAAAAAAGAGACACCAGACTATGTAAGCCGTTTGGCCAACCGTATATTGAAGGATAG
>NZ_JBFENQ010000198.1:0-2326 GCF_041551015.1 Sulfurovum sp.
ATACTCAGGGATGAGATCAGAAGCACGGATCGGACCAAATAGATTTGAAAAGAGAATGACATGGCTGTCTATATAGTCTTGTGCATGTCTGTCCAGTTTTTCATAGCCCAGGTAATCAAATGCCACACCTGTGTATCTTTTGATGGCTTTCATCGTGAGTTCATGTATGATATCTTTTTTATGTTCAAGGATATCTGCTTCTTTTTTGAGACCAAACATTTTAGAGAGAGTAGGTATATCACCTTTCTGTAAAACATTCGTATACGCATGTAAGAGTTTGGTTCTGTGAGGTAAGAGGGCCTCAAAAAGTAAAGTAGCAGGGTTAAAAGAGTACTCTCCTCCCGATTTTTTGGTTTCACTTGGTGCCAGTAGTATTTTCATTATATGTAGCCTATAACCTTCATTTTGTATGGGTGTATTCTATAGAAATTACCTAAAAAAGAGAAATTTTTATCAATTTGTCTAAAACCCTTGACATTAAAAACTTTTTTGTCTATAATTCCCGTCCATTTTAAGTGTAACAACTTTTAATGATGGTGCTGGTGTAGCTCAGTTGGCTAGAGCAGCTGATTTGTAATCAGCAGGTCGGGGGTTCGAGTCCCTTCACCAGCTCCATGAAACAAATATAATTATCAGTGTTTGACCAGTAAAGATTTAAACATTAAGGTGAGTTACTCAAGTGGCCAACGAGGGCAGACTGTAAATCTGCTGACTATGTCTTCGAAGGTTCGAATCCTTCACTCACCACCATATGTTAAATCGCATAAAAGATTGCGGGCGTAGCTCAGTGGCTAGAGTTCCTGCCTTCCAAGCAGGCTGTCGAGGGTTCGAATCCCTTCGCCCGCTCCATAAACTGGGAGCTGTGTGAATTATGTATTTAACACACTAATAACTTCACATGTAAAAGCTTTCCTTTTTTATTCATTTATGACTTTAACGCACAAATATTAATTATATACAATAGAGTTGCCCATATGGCTCAGGGGTAGAGCACTTCCTTGGTAAGGAAGAGGTCGTGAGTTCAAGTCTCACTATGGGCTCCACCCTCCATGATGGTATGGACAAAAGTATTACAGCTTTGTAATAGTTCTGTCCATATAGGTATGGGGTCTAAGAAAATTTAGGTATAATACTGCCTTTAAAACATTTTACGCTAGGAGAATAGCATGGCTAAAGAAAAATTCGAACGAACAAAACCGCATGTAAACATCGGTACTATCGGTCACGTTGACCACGGAAAAACTACATTGACTGCTGCAATCACAATGTGTTTAGGTCTTAAAACTGGTGGAGCAACAATGGATTACGATCAAATTGATAATGCACCAGAAGAGAGAGAAAGAGGAATTACTATTGCTACTTCTCACGTTGAGTATGAAACAGAAACTAGACACTACGCTCACGTAGACTGTCCAGGTCACGCTGACTACGTTAAAAACATGATTACTGGTGCTGCTCAAATGGATGGTGCAATCCTTGTTATTGCTGCAACTGATGGTCCAATGGCACAAACTAGAGAACACATCCTTCTTTCTAAGCAAGTAGGTGTCCCATATATCGTTGTATTCTTGAACAAAGAAGACCAACTTGATGATGAAGATAAAGAAGAGATGTTAGAGCTTGTAGAGATGGAAGTACGTGAACTTCTTTCTGAGTATGACTTCCCAGGTGACGATACACCAATCGTAGCTGGTTCTGCATACAAAGCACTTGAAGAAGCTAAAGCTGGTACAGCTGGTGAATGGTCTGAAAAGATTTATGCACTTATGGACGCAGTAGATGAGTATATCCCTGAGCCAGTAAGAGAAACTGATAAAGATTTCCTAATGGCAATCGAAGATATCTTTACTATTCAAGGTCGTGGTACAGTTGTAACTGGTAAAGTTGACAGAGGTACTGTATGTGTTGGTAACGAAGTTGAGATCGTTGGTCTTAAAGATACTCAGAAAACAACTGTAACTGGTGTTGAAATGTTCCGTAAAGAAATGGATTGTGGAGAAGCTGGTGATAACTGTGGTGTTCTTATCCGTGGTATCGATAAAGAGGCAGTACAAAGAGGTATGGTTCTTTGTAAGCCAGGATCAATCACTCCACACACTGCATTTGAAGCTGAGATCTATGTTCTTACTAAAGAAGAAGGTGGTAGACACACTCCATTCTTTAATAACTATAGACCACAGTTCTACGTTCGTACAACAGACGTAACTGGTTCAGTTCAACTTCAAGAAGGTACTGAAATGGTTATGCCAGGAGACAACGTTAAAATCAATGTTGAGCTTATCGCTCCTGTTGCACTTGATGAAGGTACTAAGTTCGCTATCCGTGA
>NZ_JBFENQ010000199.1:0-2291 GCF_041551015.1 Sulfurovum sp.
CCTTTACACCTAAATACTCACCTACTCGTTGTGCTTTAGCAAAGTTCTCTTCATGATAGCCCGGTTTCTGATGGAGTTTCATATAGACACCCTCTACTTCATAACCCTCTTTTTGTAAGAGTATAGATGTCACAGTAGAATCTACACCTCCACTCATACCAACTAGTACTTTCTTTTTCATATCAATTCACTTTCTTTATCTGTATTGCTATCTCTTCATCTACATTGACTAAAGAGCCCTCTGCTATCATTTTATCCTCTGATACAAGACTTACTTTTTCTAAATCTACATGTGTAATATCTATCCTAGACCCTATTTCCAACGCTTTACTTTGCACTGTGCCAAATGAGATCTTTAGGACTTTATATTTTTTAGTATCAACTTGTCTAATAGTATCTTTATGCAAATAGACAATTTCTGCTCCATGCGTATTTTCCATAGATTTTAGTCGTGTATTTGCACAGATAGTATCTCCATCCACCAATAAGAATTCCAATGTATCAATCCCTGTAAGAAGTACATCATCTACACTTAATTTTTTAAGCTTGTTACTGCGTACAGTGACAAGTGGTAATGTTAATTCATACGTAGGATAAGATGTATGCTTTTGCATCATCTTCGCTAAATGGAGAGCCTGCGTTTCATGCTTCATCCAAGTCCCCGATAAACTGCTCTAAAAGATACTCTTTAGAAGCAATTATAAGATCATCCGGCACCTCTTGTCCTACAGAGAAATAACTCATAGGCAATTTATATAATAACATAAAATTTAACAACGTTCCAAAATGCTTCGTCTCGTCAAATTTACTGATAATAACTGAGTATGGATCCAAGAATGAGAAGTTCTTATAAAGGTCATCCATATCTTCATATTTTACCGTCGCAGGAAATACGAGGTTAACTTCTAAGTTTCTAGGCATATCACAGTTAACAAATTCAATCGTTTTAATGAATTTTTGTGTGTCATAAGGAGACATACCTGCTGTGTCTACCAGTATGACATCATAATCTTCCAAAGCTTCCAATCCTGTGGAAAAATCTTCAACACTGTCTACAGTAATATGTTCAAGTTGCATGATATCAGCATAGTGTGCAAGCTGTTCAAAAGCACCTACCTTATAACTGTCAAGGTTTAAAAGGGCTACTTTGTAAGGTCGGTCCATCAAGTAGGCATAACGTGCAGCCAATTTGGCTATAGTAGTCGTTTTACCTACACCTGTCGGACCTACAAGCATGATGATTTTAGGTTCATCCAATGTCTCTTTATATACTTCCAGATTCTCATCTATCTCTTCAAGTAAATAAGAAACTAAAAGTGTAGCATCATCGAGTATATTACTTCCTATTAATGACATTAAGACATCATCTAACCAAGTCTTTGCGATACCTTTTTTCATGAAAAGTCTTTTTACCTTTTGCATGACACTATCATCTTCTGAATCTAACATTTCCTCTTTCATTAAGGACAATTGTTTTTTTAATTCACCCAATTCTGCCAACAGTGATTCATCTTCTTCTTTTTTAGGATTACTATGCTCCGTAGAAATTTTACCAAAAGACTTTTCCATAAAAAGGTCTTTTGGTACAGCAATGCTTACTTCAGAACGTAACCTACCATCTTCATATTTAATCTGCTTTGCTGAAATGAGTTCAACACCCTCTCCATACTTTTTCACAGCTTGTTCGTATGCACTTTTAGGATCAGAAGCTACAAATGTTTCATTAATCATTGTATATTGCCTTTCATCATTGATAATGGGATCAATACAGACTCTCGTTCTCTCCAACCTGGATGAGGAAGTGTCAGTTCTTTTGTTTCCATTTTCACATTTTCATAAAATATTATATCTATATCTAACGTTCTAGGCCCGTCTTTAAAAAGACGTTTACGCCCAAAAACTTTTTCTACACGTAACACGTAACGCAATAACGCTCTAGGGCTTAGAAATGTCTCTACTAGCATTAGAGAGTTATAAAAATCTCCCTGCTCTGTGTATCCAAAAGGAGGATTTTTCACTATAGGTGCTGTCTCTATAACATGCAGCAAAGAAGATCTCTTCAAATAGTGAAAAAGATGTTCAAAGCGACGTACAACATCACCAATATTTCCACCGATCCCCAGTAGCGCTCTATAACCACTATGACTTGGCAAGATGCAAGGAAATTCTTTTGTCTTAATTAAAGTGTTTTTTGCATCTATTTTTTTTCTTATCATAGCATAACCAACCTACAGGACAACAGCTTTACCGTCTATCATCGCTACCATATCTTCAATGCGAATACCAAACTC
>NZ_JBFENQ010000200.1:0-2246 GCF_041551015.1 Sulfurovum sp.
TTTTTAAAACTTGCATTTAAAACTATATCTGTTACATTTGTATCTATCTGTAGATCTAATGCATCCACTTCTACATCGTCACTTGCATATTCTATACCTATCACATTCAATATTGTATCTGAAATGCTAATACCCTGTTCAACAAAAGGCTCAAGAGTGAGGGATAGATAATCAACTTTTATCCCCATTTCGATAGACTCACTGCTACTGCTTTCCTTACTCTCATTATTCTCAACAGAGGTAAAAGAAGCAGCAAGTGCCTTAATCGTATCTACATTGGCTTTTTCTACCCGTAGAGTATTGATTATAATTGTTTTTTTAAAGAGTCCGGAAGGGTTCCATTTCAGAGTAATATGCGTAGCAAGAGAGTCATCATTATAAGCCAGGTCTTCTATCTTTACCCCCGTAAGTACATTTCCATGAATCCGACTGTACGAGATGTTGTAATCTGGGGCATAAATATTGGCCACTTTTCTGACAACCAGAGCAGAATTGACTATAAAATAAAGAACAAGTCCGACTACTATAGCAATTATCGCCAGATAGACAATAATCTTTCTTACCCAAAGCAATGGTCTGTAAAATAATAAGCCTTTACGATTCGTCATTTAGTGACTCCCTGCACTGTGTTTTAACACTTGTCAAAACGATTGTCCTATCTGAAATGAGATACCATACTGTGTAGGATCCTGAATATTAAATCCAAGATCTAGTTTAAATGGTCCTATAGGTGTCATATATCTAACCCCTACTCCTGCAGCCGTGATGATTTCTCCTTTAAAATTATAAGCTTGATCTGTAAGCATGGTATTATCCGTAAAAATAGCACCATAGATATCACCCCAAACAGGATAGTTCGCTTCTAAAGAGAGGTTGGCCATCGTTGAAGCACCATAGATGGTATCTTCTGTAGGAGAAGTGATTACCCCCAGTTCTCTATAACCGTAAGCTCTGTTTGAGTATGAACCTCCGCCAAAAAAATACTTCGATTCAGGAAGTCCACCCTCTGTTGAGGCATCAACTACACCTACTTTTCCTACTGCTGAAAGTGTCAGGTAGGAAAATGTATGGATGATCCTTCCTTCGAACAGTGTTTTCATATAGACACTGGCCTCATCATCATATGAAAGTCCAAGTTCACCATAAGCGGAGAGGTAATACCCATATTTTGGATTAAGTTTGGAATCCCTGGCATCATAGATGAAGTTTACATAAGGATATAAAAGAGGGAAGTGGCCCTCATTTACAGCTTGTGACAACTCACCGCCCGGACCAAGATTAGCAACTTCAGTGATGATGATATCTTCCAAAGCAACACCCGCTCTTAATAGTACTTTTCCCTCTTCATACTCCAAATACCCTCTAACAAATGTTTTTTCCTCTCTAAAACCATCAAATTCTAAATTTGAGTATCCTAATTTCCCACCCAGATCAGTGTTATACTTCAAAATATCTAAAAAGGCCGGTTTAAAGTAACTGATCATAACCATCTGTTCTATTTGAGACCAAGAGGCTTTTAATTTTAATTGTTGAGCATTACCCATAAAATTATCTTTAATGATCTCACCAAGAACACGTATGCCATCATAAGTATCATATCCTGCCCCTGCTTCAAAATGGTAGGGCTTTTCCATCTCTGTAAATTGGATATCTACAGGGACCACGTTATAAAACTTTCTGTCTACATTGATAAGCACACTATCAAAGGCATTCAAACCATAAAGCTTATTTGATGTTTCCTGTATAAGATCCGTACTATAGCGTGTACCCTCTTTGGCTTTTACACGCGAACGAATAACATTCTCATCTATGGTTTCTAAACCTGATGTTGTCAATTTTCCAAAAGTACATATCCCACCTTTGTGTAAATCATAACGCAGATCAACGGTATGCAGATCCAAATCTACATAGGCTTTACTATCAAGGTCATAACTACAATACCCATCTTTAAGTAACTGAGCAATAATTTTACTTTTTATTGATATAAAGTTTTCAGCTCTGAAGATATCACCCTTTTTCATAGTGATCATTGAAGAGATATCAAAATCACTGGAAATATTGATATCTCTAACTCTTACAGGCTCGTTTTCACTGATTAAGACAAAAATAGTCGTATTGGTCTCTTTGATGGTAAACTGGGTATCATAAAAACCTTCTGAGTCATAAAAGCTTTTTAATGAAGGTATTAAAGAAGGTATTAATTTATCTTTAATACGAGGTGTATCATCTTTCCAGAATTGAAAAAA
>NZ_JBFENQ010000201.1:0-2245 GCF_041551015.1 Sulfurovum sp.
GAGAAATCAACTTTCACGAGGGAAAAATCAAGTAAAACTTTGGCCAGTACATAGACTTGATAGAGATACCTCCGGTATATTACTTTTTGCCACCTCTAAAGAAATGAGAGAAGCAGTGATGGATAAATGGGGTGTATCAGAGAAGATCTACTTGGCCATAGTCGAGGGTTGTCCAAAAGAAAGAAAAGGAACCATCAACCAACCATTAAGAATAGATGAAAAAGAGTATCGAATGCATGTAGGAAAGCATCCCGATGCAAAACCTGCTATTACCCATTATGAAGTGAAACAAACTACCCCTGAACGATCTTTACTCGAAGTCAAAATAGAAACGGGCAGACAGCACCAGATACGTGCACATTTGGCTTGGTTGGGACACAGTATCATCGGAGATGAACGTTATGGAACAAAAGGTGAAAAGATGGGTCTTCATGCAAAAAAACTGACTATTATCCATCCTGTCAAGAAAAAGCCTATGAGTTTTGAAGTAGACGCTCCAAGAGACTTTTATGCTCTTTTGAACTAATACGCTATAATACGCATAATATAACAAATATCATACGATCCGTCATATGAGCTGCCTACTGAAGACAATACAGTAATAGCATAGTTTTTTGGGCTTGGCTCAAAAAGCGTTTGCATCAAAGGAACTACCATCAAAGCATTTGAAAAACTAAATTTACATCCTGATATTTTAAAAGCCATTGCGCATGCAAAATATGAACAGACCACTGCTATACAAAATAAAGTTGTACCCCTCGCACTCAAAGGTGTAGATATACTGGGTGCATCGAAGTCTGGGACAGGGAAAACAGCTGCATATGTACTTCCCCTACTCAACAAACTACAAAAGATAGTGAAAAAAGACCAAAAGGTTTTAAGAGCACTGATCATCGTTCCTACCATTGAACTTGTCGATCAAGTGTCACGTACCATCACTGAACTAAGTAAATACCTGGATATAAAGAATGTGAAGATACAAGGGGGGATACCTAAAAGCACCCAACTCTCTCGACTTTCACAAGGTGCAGATATCGTTGTTGCTACTCCAGGACGTTTACAAAGTTTTATAGATGACAAAAAGATAAACCTTGAATACATCAATACCGTTATACTCGATGAAGCGGACACAATGTTGGAACTTGGGTTCCTAGATGAGATAAAAGCTATACTCAAACATTGTAAACAACCAAGACAAACTATGATGTTCTCGGCAACCATTTCACAGAACATCAAAAAACTTGCAAAAGAGTTTATGCGAGAACCCGCTATCGCTGAAGTAAGTCAGAGACGAGATGTTGTTGATTTCATCGCACATCGTGCCTACAAAGTAGATAAAAAAAGAAAAGCTGAATTAACAGCTAAACTTATAGAAGACATGAAGATGGAACAAGTACTTTTATTTGCAAGTACGAAAGAGTCTGCAAATAAAATATATGAGTATCTCAAAAGTCAAAACATACGTACGTCCATCATACATGGTGACATTAATAGAGGTGCCAGAGCAAAATCTTTGGCACTTCTAAAGAGTGGAAAAACACAGGTTTTAGTCGCCACAGACATTGCAGCACGGGGTATAGACATTAAAGAGCTGGCTATGGTCATCAACTATGATATGCCAGAAAGTACCGATGACTTTACACACAGAGTAGGAAGAACAGGACGTGCCAACCATAAAGGTGCTTCCATCTCTTTGTTAACCACAAGTGACTATAACTTCTTTACGAAAATGGAAAAACACTTAAAACTCAATATCAAACGAGATATATATCCTGGATTTGAGCTGACAGACAAACAACCAAGACAAACACAACCAAAGAAAAAGTCACTTATCGAGAGAAAAGGTAAATTTGACTTTCATAAACAAAAAATGCAAAGAAGAGGACAAAGTAAAACGACGCAAACAAAGAAAAAACCTGCAGGACGCAAGAAATAATAGTCAAATATAAAATTTTACGTCATTTTAACTCTTCTTCTTAAAGTGTCCAAATGTGGATGGTGATGAAGTTTAAAAAATACAAAGATTTAAAGTAAAGGTGCAAACACTTTCATAATATTTTCAAAAGCTTCACGGCTTTTGGAGGGCTTTTTCATTCCTCTGCTAGAATTGAGTATCAATCCATTCATCCATGCTTCAATACTCTCTATAAATTCTGGAGAGTAGACAAATGTGACTACTTCATAATTTAGGAAAAGACTGCGGTTATCAAAGTTTACCGATCCTACCATACCGCCAAGATCATCA
>NZ_JBFENQ010000202.1:0-2206 GCF_041551015.1 Sulfurovum sp.
ATCATAGGTAGAGAGAGAATCTTCGATACGCTTTAAAAGTTCAAAGGACTTAGTGATTTCCTGGTTATATTTTTGAGGTAATGAGATGCTTACAAAGGTACCCATAAGTACTTGTGTACGTGTTTGCAATCCCTCTTGTGCTAGTAAAAATAAAGGGAATAAAGAAACAAAGAGAAGTTGCATTAACGCTTCTCTAAAATTTCTATGATTCCTTTAAAATCTTTTTCATGCCCAAAACAACTGCTGGAATTACAGAGCATAAAACCATCATTGGTGTCATTTTTCAAGAGTGAGAAAGGGTGAGGAAGGGTGTCTAGGTCTTTTATATATGTTTTAAGTGTATCTTCTTTGGCTTTAATGATAACATCATCTTTGAGATAACGTATTACCATCCGGCTCATGCGCGGTGTAGAGATGGGTTGGCGCATAACATCATAAGAGTAGATCTCCAATGTTTTAAAAACAAACTTTTTATACACAACATCCACTAAAGAGGAGATACTGTAAAGTACGGAGAGCATGGTCGCCACTGATGAAGGGTAAGAGCTGTCATAAATGTCTGCATTGGTTTCAAACTCTCCACGGGAAAATTTCCATTTACCTTGAATAAAATACTTCTCTATGGCCGAGTTCGTAAGTTTAGTTGCTGTGATCAGGTATGTTTCATTGAGTGTACTCTGATATGCTTCTATAAGCACTTCTGCTAGATAGGCATAATCTTCCAAGAATGCTTTGATTTTGGGTTTTTTACCCATAAGTGTAGAGTGAAAGAGCTCAGAGTTGATATACATACTCTCAAGTAATGCATCCAGTGACTTGATAGCTGGTTGAAGATACGTATTGTCTACACGACTTGCTTTGAAAAGACTTTTGATCATCATGGCATTCCATGAAACAAGTACTTTTTTGTCTATAAAAGGGTGGATACGTTTTTCTCTGCGCTTTTTGAGTGCTTCTATAGCTTCTTCGTAGTAAGGGATATCATTATGGGCAGGATCATCTATGCGAACGATGTTCTTACCTTCAAAATTTCCCTCTGCTGTAATATGCAGTGCCTCAGCAAGTGCAGTATGTTCTTTAGTAGGTATACCAGCTTTCTCAAAAGATTTTAAAGCTTTTTCATAGGTGTAGACAAAGTATTTTCCCTCTTCACCTTCTGTATCCGCGTCAGAAGCAGAGTAAAAGAGAGCATTTTCACTCATATTTTCCATCATGAAGTCTATGGTTTCAAAAGCAACTGACTTGTAAAAATCATCTCCACTTACATGATAGGCTTTAAGGTAGACTTCTGAAAGCAGGGCATTATCGTAAGTCATCTTTTCAAAATGCGGTACAAGCCATTCATTATCTGTAGAATAACGGCAAAAACCGCCTTCTACAAGGTCTCTTAAACCACCTTTTGCCATAGAAGTAAGAGAATGAAGTGACATATTACGTGTCTCTTTGTCTCCTGTGATACGGTAAACATCTAAAAGTAAGTCAAGCATAGAAGCTTGAGGAAATTTAGGTGCTTTGTTAAAGCCGCCATTTTTATTGTCAAACAGTTGTTTGGCTTGGTCTGCGACTCTATTGATGATACTTAGGTCCAGTTTCGTGGCTTGTATCTTGTCTTCTTTTGGATTAAGAAAGCGGAGTATCTCATCAGCTTTTTCTGTCAGAAGATCTTTTTCTTTTGTATATTTGTCAGCAATGACCTCCAGTAGACTTGAAAAGCTCATCATACCATAGCGAGGTTCATCAGGTATATAGGTAGCAGAGTAGAAAGGTTTCTGCTCTTGCGTTAAAAAGATGGAAGTTGGCCATCCACCTGGGCGTTGGTTCATCAGCTGATAGACTTCTTGAAAATGTTTGTCAATGTCGGGACGTTCTTCTCTGTCTACCTTTACGGCAACAAAATGTTCATTCAATATCTTCGCTGTCGCATCATCTTTAAAAGACTCATCCTCCATTACATGACACCAGTGACAAGAACTGTATCCTATAGAAAGAAAGATAGCTTTGTTCTCTTTACGTGCTTTTTCAAATGCTTCTTCTCCCCAAGGGTACCAGTCCACAGGGTTCTCACAATGCTTCTGTAAGTAGGGTGAGTGCTCATTTTTGAGATGATTTGCCATTTTTGACCTTTAAATGTAATACTTGTTTAGTTTTTATTATTCAACTTTGGTTACTATTACACACCTTATACACAAATAGTACAATAGAATAC
>NZ_JBFENQ010000203.1:0-2188 GCF_041551015.1 Sulfurovum sp.
ATGCCGGAAATTTCAAAAAACTCAGAGGGCTTTTCTCTATAGTATTTCGACCTAATGAAAAATTTGGCAGAGTTAAAAATTTGGATAGTCTGAAAGTACGTGTTTTAGGGGATTAAAGTGGTGGGTCGGGGGAGACTCGAACTCCCGACCACTCGGTTATGAGCCGAGTGCTCTAACCAACTGAGCTACCGACCCGTAAAGGTGCTATGGTTGGTCTTTCGAAATCATGACGATTTTCGAGTCAGAATTATATCTACTGTAGTCTTTAAATGCAATTAAATTTTGTAAAATTCCAAAAATTACAGCAAATATAATAAATGAGGTCCCTCCATGGCTAAACATAGGCAATGGAAGCCCTACTACAGGGGCCAGACCTATGACCATATAGATGTTGACACCCATATAAACAAAGAGTAAAAAAGCCAATCCGGAGGCAAAAGCTTTGATCAGGTAATCGCTTGCATATTTGGCAGAGATATAGAGTAGGTTAAAGATCAAAAACATATAGAGTATGATAACAGTGATCATTCCTTTAAAACCAAATCGTTCACCTAAATATGCGAAAATAAAGTCTGTAGAAGAGACAGGCAAAAACTTGAGTTGTGTCTGTGTCGCATCTTCTTTACTTTTACCTTCAAGTCCACCTGAACCTATGGCTATCAGTGCTTGTCTAACATGGTAACTGGGTTTCCCTATAAAATCAGTGACACGCTTTTTCTGATACGGTTTTAATTGTCCGTAAAGCAGCGGTGCTGTAAGCCCAAGTATGATGACAATTGCAGCCCATATCTTCCAATTTATTCCTACGACAAATAAAATACCATATCCTGTGATAAGCAATACAAGTGCTGTACCCAAGTCCGGTTCTTTGGCTATAAGTAAAAAAGGAATGACTATCACTATAGAAAGTTTAATAAAATTAAAAATGCCATACCCTTTTTCTCCTGGAGGATTTCTACCTATAAGGTATCCAAGCATCATAATAACACTGACTTTAATAAACTCTGAAGGCTGAATGGTGATACCAATCCCTGGGATCTCTATCCATCTTTGTGCACCAAGAATGGTTTTTCCTACAAATTCAACTGCGATGAGTAAACCTAGGTTTCCCACATAAAAAATAGGCACAAACCACCAAATGATCTGCCTCCAGGGAATAAAGGCAGAAACAAAAAATGCAATGGCCGCAATGAAGTAATAGACCATCTGTTTTGTAAATAAATGGGGATTTATCTCATTGATCAGATAGGATGAAATCACAAAAAGAGGAAGTACCTGTAACATAAGAATGTAGGAAAAATGTTTAAAGATACGTTTGTCAAAGTCAAACCAAGATTCCATCCAACATCCTATTTTTTAGGGTATTATATCAAAAAGGATATAAGGGAGTATCATGCTAGATTTTTTCACCTTCAAACATTTTAAAAGATCCCCTTCCCTGCTGCATGCCGTGACAACAAAATCAAATGATCTTCCTTATGAATTTAGTCTTGCTTTACATACAGGTGAAGATACTGAAAATATCGTAGCTAATAGAAATAAACTCTCCAATTTACTTAACAGTAGTGAACAGCTACATTACATCGTTGCCAATCAAACCCACAGTGACAATATAAAGATCATTACCAACAAAGAGACAAAAGGTTGGGAGAGTCTTGAAAATGCTGTTGAAGATTGTGATGCACTCATCACAGATGTTAAAGGTGTCGTACTGAACATACTTACTGCAGACTGTGTACCCATACTCCTCTATGACAAACAAAAAGAAGTTGTAGCTGCTGTGCATGCTGGCTGGAAAGGTACGAAAGCAAAGATAGTATCAAAAACTGTAAAAAAGATGACAGAAGTCTATGGTTGTGATCCAAAAGAGATCATGGCAGGTGTCGCACCATCCATAGGACGTTGTTGTTATGAAGTAGATGCAGATGTCGCTAAACATTTTTTTGATATACCTGAAGGATTTACTCCAGTAGGTGAAAAATATATGTTAGACTTACCCTTCATCAACAAAGAACAGCTCTTACATGCAGGTATAAAAGAAAAAAACATTGAAATGAGCCATACGTGTACTGCCTGTGAAGTAGAACGATTTTTCTCTTATAGAAAAGAGCAAGGATGCTCAGGCAGATTTATGAGTATGATAGGCATAAAAAACAAAAAGGAAGATGATGAAAATTAGAGTCTATTA
>NZ_JBFENQ010000204.1:0-2158 GCF_041551015.1 Sulfurovum sp.
CAGAGTTTGCACCAAGAAGTGTATTCTCACCGATGCTGATAGGGTTACCATCTGTACCCGAAAGAACACCAAGAATACTCGCACCACCACCGACATCAGAACCAGCACCTACGATAGCAGATGAAGAGATACGACCTTCAACCATCACTGGACCAAGTGTTCCAGCATTAAAGTTGATGTATGATGCACCTGGCATCACTGTCGTACCAGCAGCAAGCTGAGCACCCATACGTACTTTAGACGCTTCTAAGATACGTGTATTATCTGCAGGGATCACATGTTGTAAATATCTTGGGAACTTATCTACAGAGTCAACCGTCGGATACGTACCATTGAGTTTCATTTCTATCTCATTTTCTCTAAGGTAGTCAAGTTCATATGGTGTATTGCCAACCCATGCCACATTTGACAAGATTCCAAATGCACCATTGAGGTTGATCTTTCTTAATTCTGCTTTAGCAAGAGAAAGTGCATAAAGTTTAAGATAAACCGCTTCTACAGACTCAGGGTTTGCATCTTCAAACAAAAATACGATTCTAAAGTTTTTACCGATATCTTCCATATTTGCAAGTGTTTTGATCACTTGTACGTTTTTATGTGCATCACCAGTTGCTTCTGCAAGGTACGGAGCAAATGCTGCCATTGCATTTTGTACAAAGTTGTCACTTAACGTTGCTACAAATTCAGTACCTGAAAAGTCTACATCACAACCAGCTTCCTGTAGTGCCTTAATGAATACAGCGGCAGATCCAAAGTTCTCTTTCCAGTTAATGAGTCCAAAGTTCGCCTGAAGTATCTTCTCAGCGTTTTTTTGACCTCTGTCTACTCTTGCGATACCAAATGCCATAGGCTCTTTATATCCTGCTTGTGAAGTAACCTCTGTTACCAATTGTTTAAATGCATCTGTACTTGTAACTGTTTCAATAGCCATAAAATCTCCTATAGATCGAATAAAATAATTTAAAGCGATTATACTTGCTTTTGTTTAACATTCCTCATTATCTCGAACCAATCACGGGAAAAATGCTTCTTGATATAGGCTTCATAATGGGGCACTGTACATCCGGAACAGTCTTGATGTATGGCATCATCAGAGACAAACTGTGCTCCGTCTTTAGAGTCTATACTGCAAGTACTGTAGAGAACTTGACTACCCTCTTTGGAAACCCCTTCATCATTAAAGCGAAAGTTGGGACAGGCACAAAGATAACAGTTCAGCTCTTCCATATCATGACACTTTTTATGCTCTTTATAAAGGAAACAGAAATCCGGTTCTTTTTCTACCATATTTTCAAATCTAAAGTACTCTATAACCTCTGTATCATTCAGATATTCGACTTTTCTCATTATATTTTGGTGTTTTCTGCCGTGTGTCTTAAACCAATCTGTATAGGTCATTTAATATCCGTAAATGTATTTTTTATTTTGTATAACTTCCACATATATCAAACTGCAGTGCTGCTTCCCTCTTCGTTTTTTTAAAAAAAGAAGCAAAAAATCGACATCACTCTCAAATCGCTTCGCTTGCAAGGGTGTTCATGATGTCAGTAGCGTACTATGTACGATTGTCGAATAGTATAACATAAAGAAAATTCTAGTACAATCCGCACATGAAACATCTTAGAGGTCATAATAAAAACTACTTTTCATTAGCCGTCATCGCTATGTACTCCACACTTTCAAAGTTGTGTTGGATCGACAGCAATTTTCAGTACCATAAAAAAGCCTTTATCTACCACGAATACAAAACTTCTCCTCCTTGTTTATCTATTTTTTACTAATCAAAACTCTATATAAACCAAATAAACAAGGAACAACCTATGACAATCAAGTCACTCAGCCTCATAACGGCTACACTATTACTAACAACCAACACTTACGCAGACGAAACACTTGAGCCTATCACAATAATCTCTTCCAACAAAACAACACAATCCATTAAAAACACTACTTCAAATGTGACTGTCATTACAGCTGATGACATTGAAGAAAAAGGGTATCAGACAGTTGCACAAGCCATAAACACAGTAGCAGGTATATCAGTAACAAATTCTGGTGGCCTCGGACAGCAGACTTCATTCTTTGTTAGAGGTGCGGATTCAGGAAAAGTACTCGTACTTTTAGACGGTATGCGTCTCAACGATCCAAGTACAACCAA
>NZ_JBFENQ010000205.1:0-2071 GCF_041551015.1 Sulfurovum sp.
TAATACCTCAGGTTTAAGTGCTACTGCTCTAGCAATACAAAGTCTCTGCTGTTGACCTCCACTGAGTCCAAGGGCACTCTTTTTCAGTCTATCTTTTGTCTCTTTCCAGATGGCCGCATCTTTCAATGCTTTTTCCACACGATCTTCTACCTCAACCTTATCTTTAATACCTGCAAGTTTCAAACCATAAGCCACATTATCATATATGCTCATAGGAAATGGGGTAGGCTTTTGAAAGATCATTCCTACCTGTTGGCGTAACTTAATGAAGTCGTTCTCTTTTTTAAGATCTAAAATATTTTGCTTTTCACCCTTTCTGCCATAAAGGTTGATTTCACCTTTATAGGTATTCCCGGGATAAAGATCATGAATACGGTTCATAGCACGTAACAATGTCGATTTACCACAACCACTAGGACCTATCATTGCTGTAATTTTGTTTTCTTCTATGGGAAGGTTGATCTTCTTTAATGAAGGCTCATCCACACCTGCATAAGTAAAATAAAAATCCTTAATATCCATTATAATGTTATTTTTTGCCATGTTATTTCTGACCTTTTCTATTATTTTTTATTTCTTGTCATATATCGACCGAGTAGATTGATACATAAAACTATCATTGTGAGTACAAAAGATGCAGCCCATGCCAATTCACGACTTGCCGAATCCGGGTACGTTGCAAGGTTATAGATACTCACCGTAAGAGAGGGGAACTGCTCCGTTAGATCCATTGTAAAGAACTGGTTATTGGCTGAAGTAAAGAGTAATGGTGCAGTTTCACCAATGATACGTGCAAAAGAAAGTAAGACACCTGTTGTTATCCCTACTTTAGCCGCTTTGACAACAATTTGTAAAATAATCTTATGTTTACTTCCACCTAAAGCGATTCCTGCTTCTCTCAGTTCTTTTGGTACAAGAGCAAGCATATTGTCTGTCGTACTGATGATGATCGGTATCATCATGATAGCCAATGCCGCAATACCTGCCCAACCGTTGTACCCACCAAAAGGGTCAACAAGCAGGGCAAATACAAAAACACCTATAACGATAGATGGTGCAGACATCATCACATCACTGAGATTTCTTATGACAGAAGCCAACTTACCATTGTTACTATACTCTCTCAGGTAAATACCTGCCATCATACCAAGGGGTACAGCTACAGCACTTGCCATAAGTGCCATAGTGAACTGTCCTACAAGAAGGTTTCGTATACCTCCTTCTACAAGGTCATTCGTAAAAGTAGTGAAGTGCAAACTTGTGATACCTTTATAGCTCAAAGTGATAAGTATCCAAAACAGAAATCCTATCCCTACCACTGCTGAAAGTGTAGAGAGGATTAAAATGATTTTATTGAGTATGAGTCTATTCATTATGCTTCCCTTTTCATACAGTTTTTCTTCCAAGAAAATAAAACTTCGCCACAGAGATAATGACAAAACTGACCACAAATAAAATGAGTGCAAGATAATACATACTGCTCATCTCAAGGTCTTGTGCTTCTGCAAAATTATTTGCAAGTAAGACTGGTATAGAAGTTGTTGGGTCTGTTATTTTACTTGGAATGCTCATCACAGAACCGATAAGGAATGCCACTGCCATCGTCTCTCCCAACGCACGTCCAAGCGCTAAGATGATCGAACCGATGATCCCGCCTTTAGCATAAGGCATCACCACATCTTTGATCACTTCAAACTTCGTTGCACCCATAGCATAAGCGGATTCTTTAAGCACTGAAGGTGCTGAATTCATCGCATCTCTTGTAATCGCTGCCATAAAAGGAATGATCATGATCGCCAAAACGATCCCCGCAGTCAAAAGTCCCACACCATTACCACCTACAGTTGCCTGTACGATAGGTGCAAAGTAAAAAAGTCCCCACATACCATAAATGATACTGGGAATGGCTGCAAGCAGCTCTATTGCCACTGAGACTGGCTGTACCAGTTTTACAGTCGCGATCTCTGTTAAAAATATAGCGATCCCCATCGCCAATGGTGTTGCTATGACCATAGCGATAAGCGTACTAAGCAAAGTACCCACGATAGGAACATACCCACCAAAGATACCA
>NZ_JBFENQ010000206.1:0-2040 GCF_041551015.1 Sulfurovum sp.
TGACTATATCATAGGTATTTTCTGCTTTATCTATGGATCCTTCCCAAAGTTTGTCATAATTTTCTTCATTAAGCTCAAAATTCTCTTTACAGCTTTCAACAGAGAGAGGATCAGTGTCACATAGTTCTACATTTGCACCCAGCTTCTTACATGCAAGACCTAAGATACCAGAACCGCAACCTACATCTATGACAGACTTACCTGCATCAACATACGTGCTAATCGCTTCTAGGCATGAAAATGTTGTTGCATGATGTCCTGAACCAAAAGCAAGCGCAGGGTCTATTTTGATATTGATAAAATCATCTTTGGGTTCATACCAGCTTGGAAAGATGTAAAATTTACCTGCCTGGATAGGTTGGATAGAGTCTTGATAGGTTTTTATCCAATCTACATTTTCTTTCTCTTCCAGTTTGTAGTCCATTTTAATGGTATCACCTAGAGTACCTGACAATGATACAAGGGCATCTTTAACGAAAGTTAAATCAGATTCACTTCGCACGATGATCTGACCTGTACCAAGTTCCAGACCCTCCCCATAAATGTTAGCGACGAAGTCTGCAATGAAATCCACAAAAGTGTCATCAAGAGTGATAGTTAATTCATAATATTTATCTTGCATTGGCTACCTTAAATGCTTCTTCAAGGTCAAGCGTACCTTCATAAAATGCTTTACCTACGATAGTACCATCGATACCGGCTTCTATAAGAGCATTGATATCTGTCATATCTTTCAATCCGCCAGAAGCGATCGTTTCAAGTCCTGAAGCCTTTTGAATTTCCAGAGTAAAGTCTACATTCACACCTGTCATCATTCCGTCACGACCCACATCTGTACAGATAATCGCTTGTACACCTGCATTGGCAAATTCACGTGCAAGGTCAGTGGCTTTCATGTCACTCACTTCTCCCCAGCCTTCTACAGCTACCATACCGTCTATCGCATCAATCCCAACAACGATAGGGTATTTTGCAGCCATATCTTTAACAAATTGTGCATCTTTTACGGCGATAGACCCTAAGATCAATCTATCAATACCAAGTTCCAAATACATTTTGATAGTCTCTTCATCACGAATACCTCCACCCAGCTCAAGCTTGAGGTTACAGTGTTCACGGATCTGTCTGATCTGCTCCAAGTTTTCAGGTTTACCTGCGAAGGCACCGTTAAGATCAACGAGGTGTACCCACTCAGAGCCAAGTTCTTCAAATCGTTTAGCTACTTGCCAAGGTTCATCGGAGTAAATTTTTGCAGACTCCATGAGTCCTTTGCTTAGTCTTACGGCTTTGCCGTCTTTAAGGTCTATGGCTGGTAATATTGTCATGTAGTCTTCTTCCTATAGTTTTGCAAAATTTTCTATGATCTTTAAACCATTTTCATGGCTTTTCTCAGGGTGCGGTTGGATGCCGTAAATATTGTTGTTTTGTACAGCTGATACAAATTCATATCCATAGTGTGTTTTTCCTATGGCGTATTTGTCATCACATACTGCATGATATGAGTGAACGAAGTAGAGATAAAAGTCTTTATCTAGTCCATCGAAAAGAGCAGTTTCTTTTTGTTGAAATAGTTCATTCCAGCCCATATGAGGTATTTTGAGGTGATGGTCAAACTTACTTTCATCAAAAGCAACTACTTTACCGGGAATAAGCCCTAAACCTTGTGTCTCTCCAAACTCTTCTGAACTCTCAAACAGTAACTGCATGCCCAAGCAGATACCCAGAAGAGGTTTCCCTGATGCAGCAAATGCAATAACTGCTTCATCCATACCATTTTTTTTAAGGTGTTCCATAGCATCACCATATGCCCCTACACCAGGTAAGATGAGTTTGTCATATTGACTGAGTTTAGTAGGATCACTCTCTAACGTAGCATCTGCCCCAACTTTAGCAAAAGCATTGATAACAGAAGCAAGGTTCCCCATGTGGTAATCGACGATTCCTATCACGATATTTTTCCTTTGACGATAGAACCCATTATGAGTAGCTAGAGTTATTCAGTGGGTTCTTGTATAATTACCGTGATTATAGCAAATTAAA
>NZ_JBFENQ010000207.1:0-2033 GCF_041551015.1 Sulfurovum sp.
AATCCCCTACCAGATTTTTTAAGTAACTGGGTCAACAAAGTATTTTATGATGGTGCGGTAGATTATGTGGCAAGTGAACATGTCGTAGACTACGACATAGGCGGGAAAAGCTATAGAAATGCCATCTGTTTTGAAGCTACAAGCGAAAGACTCTACGAAGGCAATCCTCAAAACATGATTGTACTAAGCAATAACGGATGGTTCACCCCTTCCATCGAACCAACATTACAAAAACTCTTGTTGCAATACTACAGCAAGAAGTATGGTACTACTATTTATCACTCGGTAAATATGTCGAAGTCTTATGTGGTAAAAAATGGGGAAATCAATCAATAGAAAACCTAGCTGTTCATCATAAATATCATATGAGGAAGAAAAACATAAACATAAATTATCTAAGTTATAACATTAAGAAAATAAAAATAATCGCTATGCTATACTCCATTTTCATACAAAGGAAAGACTATGGCATATATAGATTTAACGACAAAAAACTTTAACGAAACACTTGATAATAACGAAATAGTTATTATCGATTTTTGGGCACCTTGGTGTGGTCCTTGTATACAGTTTGCTCCCATTTTTGAAAAAGTATCAGAAAACTACCCTGATGTCGTTTTTGCTAAACTCAACACAGAAGAACAGCAAGCTATATCAGCACAATATGGTATCCAATCTATCCCAACAATTATGGTAGTCAGAGATGGTATCATCTTACTTAATCAAGCAGGTTCCCTACCTGAAGAAGCTTTTGGCAAGCTCATCAAGCACGTTAAAGGGCTTGATATGGATCAAATACGTGAAGAGATAGCTAAAGATGAAGAAGACAACGAGTAAGATAATTCCTGAGATAAAGGTGCAATTACTCTCCTTTATCTTACTTGTTAATATAACAGTATTTTTAAATAAAAATGACCATTAATAGTGAAATCGATTTGATAAAATATCCAAAAGACTAGTCATCATCGTCATCCTCAAATTCACTTAAATCAAACTCCATCTTCACAGGTTCTTCTACCACCGCTTTGATATCAGTAATATCTTCAGGAGAGATATTTAAGGTCATTGCGACAAATGACGCTAAAGCATTATCATCTATAATATCCTGACATACTTTAGATGTGTTATAAACGGTAAGTATTCCATCTTTTATAAGTACATCTCTAGTCCCTATACCTAATTCTGCCGCTATATTATGCAGGTCTGGACGGGTAAGATGGACCCCACTCACTTTCATTGAAAAGCCTTCTCTTATCTTTGATCTTGGGTACATTTTTCTTCCTATTCTTAAAATATTTCTTTGAGTCAATTATTTTCAGATTATAGCTAAAAAGTAAAAGATATAGTGTAGTCATACCTTATATTTTGGCTTTAGAGCACCGCAAAACCTATAATCTAACATTTATAGCTATAGCTGCATTCAAGTATTCTAAATGAGTGATGAAAACCTTATAAAGTTATATATTTTATAAGGTTTTTATACATTACTAATCTGAAATTATCTACTTTCCTTTAAAATAAATAATTAAGTTCAAATCTAATCTCGTTATAAGAGGGGTCAAGTTTCTTTATACCGCCTAATGCTATAGTGTTATTATCCCCAGTTACATTTACCATTCTAACTTTACCATAAAGATTTGGAACGCTTTTAAACTTTTTGATAAGATCAAGTTGAAGCACATTACTATCTGCTTGCACTCCTGGTTTTTTATCATCGAAATCCTGTACAGCATAACGCAAGATCGTCTGAAGATGATAGTGCTTAAATGAATACTTGCTCTCTAAAAGATAAGAAGTCGTATTGGCATACCAATTATATTGAAGTAAAGAGTATCCAAACCCTCCTGTAGGAAATGCTCTCCAAGGAGAGATGATATCTCCTTTATCTCCTATATGCGTTATGCCCATCCTAAACTTCCAACTGTCTTTTGCAATATCCAGTCTAGCACCATAAAGATCGGCTTCTAAACTGTTTGGATTCTTGTAGCCAACTGTATTAGTTTTGAGGTTCGCACCGCCCATTTCACCTGCAC
>NZ_JBFENQ010000208.1:0-1818 GCF_041551015.1 Sulfurovum sp.
ACTCGCTGCCTATTTTAGTCCTTCATTTGCAGAGCAACGAAGCTACTTAGAACTTTTTATACTTTTTGGAAGTCTTCTTTTCATCTTCTCAGTGGTTATTATATTTGCGACATTAGGATTTCACTCTTTTGCACTTTTTTTCAGTATCTTTCTTGCAGCGGTTATAGCATTGTATGGTGTACTCGGTGCATTACTTGTCACAGCTATGACTTATTTTCTTTGGGGTTCTATCTTTGCTATGGAAGTGCTTCTATTTTATAATGGGAGTCAAAGTGCCAAAGAGTGGTTTGTATCTCGTTATGATTTCAAAACGTTTAAGATGGAATATTTTTCTTTTTATCCAATGATGGGAATGCTCTACATATTATTAGAGTTTATACCCTATATATTTTCTAAAGAGAAGTTATTGAAGTTTACTCCTTCAAAAGTCTTGAAGGAGATGGAGGCGTTATTAGACTAGTTTTATTTAGTTTTCTTAATATACTCTTCTTTTTCTTTATCTGTTTTACCAAACCCAAAAAATCTTTTGATTCTTTGACAGATAGTAAATGAACCTGTCTCTATACGACACTCTTCTACTTCTTCTACTTCATCATTTTTTATCATTGAAGCGATACGCTCAGGCTGTTTTTTACCTTCAATGATAAATCTCAATGCATTCAAACGTATAAACCCTTCTGCATCTTTTTGGTTATATACTTCATCTTCTTCAAATGTAGAATGCTCTTCAGAGTAAAGAGAAACATCAGATCTTCTACCTACTACAGTCACATTCCCTTTGTAAAGTTTCAACTTTACATCCCCTTGTACATGCTCTTGTGTTGCATCGATAGCAGCTTGGAGCATCTTACGCTCTGCTGACCACCAGTAACCTTGGTAGATAAGTTTTGCATACTTAGGCATAAGCTCATCTTTCAAATGTGCTTCTTCTCTGTCAAGCGTGATAGACTCGATAGCTCTATGTGCTTTAAGCATGATAGTCCCGCCTGGTGTTTCATAGCATCCACGTGCTTTCATACCCACATAACGGTTTTCAACTATATCAATACGACCAATACCGTGTTTATTACCATACTCATTTAAAGTTTTTAAGATCGTTGCAGGACTCATCTCTTCACGGTTGATAGCTACAGGATCACCATTTTTATAGCTGATAGTAATATACTCAGCTTCATCTGGTGCTTTTTCCGGACTAACAGACCATAGCCACATATCTTCTTCAGGTTCAGCATATGGGTTTTCCAAGTGTTCACCTTCGTAAGAGATGTGAAGTAGATTGGCATCCATAGAGTACGGCTTTGGCTTACCTTTTCCATCAATATCAATACCATGTTCAGCCGCATATGCAAGAAGTTTTGTACGAGAATTCAAATCCCATTCTCTCCATGGTGCGATAACAGCGATATCCGGATCAAGTGCAAGGTAACCAAGTTCAAAACGTACCTGATCATTCCCTTTACCTGTTGCTCCATGACTTACTGCGTCAGCACCTGTTTTATGTGCGATCTCTATCTGTTTTTTAGAGATAAGCGGTCTGGCAATAGATGTTCCTAGAAGATACTCTCCCTCATAGATGGCATTGGCTCTGAACATAGGGAATACAAAGTCCTTAACAAACTCTTCTCTAAGATCCAGTATGAATACATTTTCAGGTTTGATACCCATATTAAGTGCTTTCTGACGTGCAGGTTCTACCTCTTCACCCTGACCAAGGTCAGCAGTAAAAGTAACTACTTCACATTCATACTCATCTTGAAGCCATTTTAAAATAATACTTGTATCAAGCCCACCAGAATAAGCCAATACTGCTTTTTTAAT
>NZ_JBFENQ010000209.1:0-1803 GCF_041551015.1 Sulfurovum sp.
CTACCTCTTTTGCAGAGCATCAAAATACAAATACCTGTCCTACATGTTTAGCTCTTCCGGGTGCCTTACCTGTTGTCAATAAGGAAGCTGCTATCAAGGCAATGAGACTAGGGTATGCGATCAATGCAAATGTAAATCATAGTTCAATATTTGATAGAAAATCTTATTTTTATCCGGACAGTCCTTCTGCCTATCAGATCACACAACTGACTAAAGCGATCGTGCAAAAAGGTGAAGTGTTCATAGATCTTGCAGATGGTACGCAAAAACGTATCGGTATGACTCAAGCACACCTTGAAGCAGATGCAGGAAAAAATATGCATGAGGGTGACCACTCTAAAGTAGACCTGAACCGTGCAGGAACACCACTGCTTGAAATCGTATCTGATCCAGATATGAGAAGTTCTGATGAAGCAGTCGCATACTTGAAGAAACTTCACTCTACTGTACGTTATCTTGATATCTCTGATGCAAACATGCAGGAGGGATCATTTAGATGTGATGTGAATGTTTCCATTCGTCCTAAAGGGCAAGAAGCATTTGGTACAAGAGTTGAGATAAAGAACATTAACTCGTTTAAATTTGTAGCGGCTGCTATAGCCTATGAAGTACAAAGACAGACTGAAGCGTATGAAGATGATGTGTATGAGCAGGAAGTACATCAGGAAACACGTCTTTGGAATGTAGAAGAGGGTATAACAAAGTCTATGAGAGGGAAAGAGGAAGCGGCGGATTACCGTTATTTTCCGGACCCGGATCTTCGTCCGCTTATCGTGACAGATGAGATGATAGCTGAAGCAAAGATCATGCCAGAACTTCCAGATGCTAAAGTGAAACGTTATGTAGAAGAGCTTGGGATTAAGTCATATGATGCACATGTGATCACTTTAGATAAAGAGATGGCTTATTACTTTGAAGAGATGTTGGAGAATGGTGCTGTGCCTAAAACAGCGGTAACCTGGTTGACTTCAGAGTTACTGGGCCGTTTGAATAAAGCAGGACACACGATAGAAGATTCTCCTGTAGATGCTAAAACATTGGGTACATTGGTTTCTAAAATTTCTGACAGTACTGTCTCAGGGGCAGGTGCTAAAGAGATCCTTGATTATATGATGGAAAATGAGAGTCGTGATATTGATGCATTGATCGAAGAACTTGGACTTGCACAGGTGAGTGATGATGGAGCTATATTGGCTATCATTGATGAGATCTTGGCTGCAAACCCGGATAAAGTAGAGCAGTATAAAGGCGGTAAAGACAAACTCTTTGGCTTCTTTGTCGGACAAACGATGAAAGCTAGCAAAGGGTCTGCGAATCCTGCTAAGGTAAATGAGTTACTCAAACAGAGACTAGGGTAGAGATATATTTCATCCCTGGTACTTCACCATGGGATAATCATTTTGGGAGGTAGAAACATATGCATGACTTCATAGTTAAACTCTCGCATAAGATAGACAGCTCTGTACGCTATCAAAAGATCAAATCATTTTTCCGTTCACTTCTTGAAGATGTAAATTACCCTTATAAAAAGTACTTCGATGCATTTATGATAGTGCTTATTGTCATTTCTATTTCTATACTTATTTTGAGTAAAACGGATAAAATTCCTGAGTGGCTTGTAGAATTTGATCTCTATTTTGTGACAAGTATCTTTGCTTTGGAGTATCTGTTAAGATTATGGATCAGCCATGATATCCATAAATATCTCGTCTCTTCAGCTTCTGGATCCAGTAGATCCGAACGATATTGGACAGTTTTCAAATCTAAATTACACTATATGATCTCTCTGCCTGCACTTATCGA
>NZ_JBFENQ010000210.1:0-1797 GCF_041551015.1 Sulfurovum sp.
ATCTGTATGAGAATCAATAAAAAAACTGTGTTTATGTGAAAAATGAATTATTAGAAACTGTAGAGCAAAAGAAATGATAAATGCACCCAGAATGGACCACTCCAGTTGACTCATATTATATCCTTTTTGTGCAAATTCTATCACAATAGACTTTAAAAAGCTTTCATTGCTTATCTAAATAGTTTTTTAACTGTATAAACATGTATTATAGTGTAGTATTTAAAGTTATGTTTTAATATAACTAAAAATAAATTTTAAAAAGGGAACAAATGTATAAAAAAGTAATAGCAGGGTTTTTAGTACTTGCTACATCGACATTGTTTGGTATGAGTTTAGATCAACTGAACAATGCATCTAAATTAGAGCTGATGGAGATCAAGGGAATTGGTGAGGCAAAGGCAACAGCTATTATCAAAGAGAGAAACAAAAGTGAATTTAAATCTTTTGAAGACTTTCAAAGAGTTAAAGGCGTCGGTGAGAAAATTGCTTTAAAGGTGAAAAACAGTGTCAAGTTATCATCTGATGTCAAAAAAACAGGTGCAGAAAAAATTTAAGAAAAAATGAAACATTGGAAAGAAGGAATTGACCCTTCTTTCCAAGTTATACAATATAATCCGCTTTAACCACATTTTCGCTACAATTCACTAATTTATTTTTAGACTTTATTTAAGGCATTATTATGACAGTTACACGTTTCGCACCTTCTCCTACAGGTTATCTTCACATCGGAGGGCTTAGAACAGCACTTTTTTCCTGGCTTACTGCACAGCATAACAAAGGTAAGTTTTTACTTCGTATCGAAGATACCGATATGGCACGTAATTCTGAAGAAGCGACAGAAGCGATACTCAAAGCTTTTGAATGGGTAGGGATGAGTCATGATGGTGAAGTGGTGTATCAGTCGAAACGTTTTGACATTTATCATAAGTACATCGACCAGCTTCTTGAAGAGGGTAAGGCGTATAAGTGTTATATGAGTAAAGATGAACTGACCGCACTTAGAGAAGAACAGATGGCTAAAAAAGAGCGTACACGTTATGATGGACGCTATCGTGACTTTACGGGTACTCCACCAGAAGGTGTTGAACCTGTGATTCGTATCAAAGCACCTCAGGAAGGAAATATATGTTTTACGGATGGTGTCAAAGGCGATATGTGTATCTCTGCAGATGAAGTAGATGATTTTGTCATCGCTAGAGCGGATGGGGCACCCACGTATAATTTTGTGGTAGCCATAGATGATGCACTGATGGGATTGACAGATGTGATCCGTGGAGATGACCATTTGTATAATACACCTAAACAAATTGTAGTTTATAATGCACTCGGATTTGATATACCAAACTTTAACCATGTAGCAATGATAAACAATGAACAGGGTAAAAAACTTTCTAAAAGAGACGGTGCGACGGATGTGATGGACTATAAAGCAATGGGCTATCTGCCAGAAGCACTTTTGAACTTCTTGGTACGTCTTGGCTGGAGTCATGGAGACCAGGAGATCTTTAGTCTTGAAGAGATGATAGAACTTTTTGATCCTAAAAATATAAATAGAAGTTCGTCCAATTATAACTTAGATAAACTTCTCTGGCTTAATGCACACTATATTAAAAATACGCCAAATGATGAGCTTGCAATACTGCTCAAAGATTTTGATGTAGATATCCATGGACATGATAAGTTAGAGTTGCTTCTCGATGCAACAAAAGAGAGAGGAAAAACACTTGTAGATCTCGCAGAACAGATCAATCTCATACTTACGACACCAAGTGAGTATGATGAAAAATCATCGAAAAA
>NZ_JBFENQ010000211.1:0-1775 GCF_041551015.1 Sulfurovum sp.
AAAAATGATTTTAAAGTAATTTATATCCAACACCCCAAACAGGAGCAAAGTATTCTTTAATACCTTCAGAGTCTATCTTCTTTTTCAATCTGTTCATCGCTACATTGATGGTTTTATCATGAAAGTTTGCACTGTCATCACCCCAAACTTCATCCCGTAAGAAGTCTCTGTCTAAGGGTTGATGTGGATTCTTGACAAAGGTATGAAGCAGTTTAAATTCTAAATTGGTCAACTCAATACGCTTATTATCTATGGAAAGTTCTCGTTTTTGCAGATCAAGTATGAGATCTCTGTATTTTACTTTATCTGTAGATGTCACACCACTACGTTTCAATAATGCGGCTACCCTTAAAAGCATCTCTTTACTGCTAAAAGGTTTAGTCATATAGTCATCACCGCCTGAATGGAAACCTTCTTCCAAGTCACTCTCTTTATCTCTTGCTGTAAGGAACATTACTGGTATATCATACCCTTGTTCCCGTATTTTTGATACAAATTCACTTCCCTCAACACCAGGAAGATTTCTATCCACGATAATAAGTGCAGGGTTTTCTTCTTCTAAAAACTGTTCAACATTTTCAGTAGAAAGGAACCCTGTAACAGTGTAGCCTTCTTTTTCAAGATGGTACTCAAGAAGTTCTAAAATATCCGGTTCATCTTCAATGACGATGATTTCTATATCTGTGTTTTGCATATTGTAGAATAGTATATCTTGATAACATTTTGATTACAGAAAATGTAGAGAGGAGAGATGTTTTGAAAGTAGCGCGGGCAACAATGCCCACGTTAAAACGATACACTATTTTTGTGTATCATTATGCATATATTGTATGCTTCTTAGCTTGCTATACCTTTTAGTATAAAGAAAATAATTGCAGAAAGTACAGCTGCAGCGGGAACAGTAATTATCCATGCCGCTACAATCTTTTTCACCATACCACGTTTTACATAGTTTTCACGCAATGAACGCTTAAGACTTTTTACTTTT
The DNA here is from genome assembly GCF_041551015.1 of Sulfurovum sp. GTDB lineage: Bacteria > Campylobacterota > Campylobacteria > Campylobacterales > Sulfurovaceae > Sulfurovum. The sequence goes on from NZ_JBFENQ010000211.1 coordinate 989, forward strand.
TTCTTTTGTATCTTAAGTGCTTCCATCAACTCTACTCTTTTTTTATAATCATCAGCGCTCTCAAGCTCTGCCAGTTCTCTTTTTAATGTGTGTTGTTTAGACACTTCTACTTGAAGCTTCTCCTGCTTTTCACCCATATCTTTACTATCAAGCCACTCTCTAAGGAAACCTACTCCAAATATGGCCCCCACAGCAATATGTGTAGAAGAAACCGGCAATCCCAGCTGAGAAGCGATAACCACAGTAATAGCAGCTGCCATCATAATAGAAAATGCTCTCATCTGATCAAGTTCAGTGATCTCAGTACCCACTGTTTTGATGAGTCTTGGTCCAAAGAGCGCAAGACCTACAGAAATACCTACACCACCGACAACCATTACCCATAAAGGAATCGCTGCTTTTTCAGAAACTGCAAGAGTAGCCAGTGCATCATTTACCGCAGCCAAAGGTCCAACTGCATTGGCAACATCGTTTGCACCATGGGCAAAACTCAAAAGTGCCGCAGCAAAGATAAGAGGAATCGTAAAAAGAAGGTTGATCGATTCTCTACTTCCATCTAAACCTATCACCCTTGTTACTATTCTTGGTTTAACGATAATGTATGTGATCACTGCACCAATACCACCAAAACTTAGTGCTACCAAGAAACTAGGTTTCTTCGTTTGCGGTAAAAAGCTAAGGGTCTCTACGATCACAGGCCAAACTTTTTTAAGTCCTTTAAGCGTAAGATATGTAATGAATGCTGCTGCCATAACTGACACCAATATCGGTACGATCTTCTTTGCTG
>NZ_JBFENQ010000212.1:0-1714 GCF_041551015.1 Sulfurovum sp.
AGGAGACTTGAACTCCTGTAACATGGATGAAAACCATGGATCCTAACCGCTAGACGATGGGGCCATCTGTAACTTGTGGATGGGATTATATATATAGGGTGCTTAAAAATCTCTTAAATAGTGTATAATTTATCTAAAAAAATGGAAAAATAAATGAATTTTAAAAGAACAGTTTCGATTTTTATGATTGGTTTTTTTTTGAGTGCTTGTACACCTAAAGAGTATGTCAAACAAAATTCTGCATACATTATGTTTAAAACACCGACATTCAAATATGCAGATATGGGGTTTATCTATGAGAATGAAGAAGAGATAAAAGTAGAAATTTACGGCAGTGGACAGGCCTTGATGTCTTTAGAGATATCTGAGACTTCTGTGTGCATGAGTTTGTTGGAGTGTATGGGTAAAAGTGCGTTCAATAGAGAAGTTTTAAATAGTCTGTATCCAGAGGATATACTGGAAAATATATTTAGAGAGAAACCTTTGTTTAATGGTATTGGATTAGAAAAAAATGGTACCGGGTTTACACAGAAGATAGTAAAAAAAGATAAATATAACATCGATTATAGTGTTTTAAAGAACGAAATTATTTTCCGTGATACAATCAATACTATACTTATAAAAGTCAAAAAACAATACTAAGGTTAGAAGATGGCAAAATTTGTCGGAGCACATGTAAGTGCAAGCGGAGGTGTAGATAATGCACCATTGAATGCTATGGCTATAGGAGCAAAAGCATTCGCACTTTTTACGAAAAATCAAAGACAGTGGGTTGCCAAACCTTTAGAGACAAAAACCATAGATGCGTTTCATCAAAATCTTGATGCCTCAGGCATCTTACCTAAACACATTTTACCCCATGACTCTTACCTCATAAATCTTGGTCATCCTGAAGTAGAAAAACTTGAAAAATCACGAGATGCGTTTATAGATGAACTGGAACGTTGCCGTATCTTAGGTCTTGATAGACTTAATTTCCACCCAGGGTCTCATTTGACAAAGATCTCTAAAAAAGATTCGGAATATCATGATAAGTTAATGGAAGTAGAGTTGGGTTGCCTTGATATCATAGCAGAGTCATTAAATAGAGCCATAGAAACTACCTCAGATTCAAATGTGAAACTTGTGATTGAAAATACAGCAGGGCAAGGGAGCAACCTTGGGTATAAATTTGAACATTTGGCACATATCATAGATAAGGTAGAAGATAAAAGTCGCGTAGGCGTTTGCATCGATACCTGTCATATGTTTACAGCAGGGTATGATATCCGTACCAGAGAAGCTTATGATGAAACATGGAACAGTTTTGATAAAATAGTTGGGAAAGAGTACTTGATGGGAATGCACATTAATGATTCTAAGCCACCTTTAGGTTCTCGTGTGGACAGACATCACTCATTAGGTCAGGGAGAGATCGGATGGGATGCTTTTAAATTTATAATGAATGACTCACGTATGGATGACATACCTCTTGTATTGGAAACAATTGATGAGTCTATCTGGGCAGAGGAGATTAGAGCATTGTATGCTTTGATTGAGTAACTGAGTCAAGGACGAAGCTTTAGTGAGAGGCACCCCAAGGGTATTTCCTGCGGGCAATGGAAGTGTGGTTTTGCTGCACTTCAAGGAGAGAGTTAATAAAAAAAGGGAGAAGAATAATGGAGAAAATGGTAAAAGGTTTAACACTTAGTGCGATAGCAAGTTCAGTGGTTAT
>NZ_JBFENQ010000213.1:0-1599 GCF_041551015.1 Sulfurovum sp.
TAGATGGAGGTAATGGTGTTGCAGACACTGTTATAACAGATATTTTTGATGCTTTGAAATTTAATTATACAGGACTCTATCTTGAACCGGACGGTACTTTTCCAAATCACCATCCGGACCCTTCTGTAGAAAAGAACCTTGTAGATGTTAAAGCCGCTTTGGCTAAAGATGGAGACATCGCTTTTGCTTATGATGGAGATGCTGACCGTATCGCCGTACTCACACATAAACATAACATTAAAGGTGACCAAATGGCACTGCTCTATGCCATGAAGATGCAAAATCCTACCGTTATAGGTGAAGTCAAATGTTCACAAGTTATGTATGATGAACTCGAACGTCGTGGGGCTACCGCTATCATGTATAAAACAGGACACTCTAACTTAAAAGTAAAAATGAAAGAGACGAATGCAGACTTAGCCTGTGAAGTAAGTGGACACATCTTCTTCAAGCACCGTTATTTCGGTTATGATGATGCCATTTATGCGACACTTAGAATGTTAGAGCTCATTCATGATGGTATTGATATAGATAAAGAGATTGATGCACTTCCAACTGTTTTTTCCACTGAAGAGATAAAAGTAGAGACCACAGAAGAAGAGAAGTTTGCTATTATCGATAAAGTCAAAGAACTTCTTAAAAACCCACCTGCAGATTTTCCTAAAATGCTTAATATCATCGATGTAGATGGTGTACGTATCAACTTTGAAAAGGGATGGGGACTTGTCAGAGCAAGTAACACCACACCTGTACTTGTCACACGGTTTGAATCTACCGATGAAGCATTAGCAAAAGAGTATGAGTTAAAAGTCAATGCACTTATCATCCATGCAAAGAGTCTACTATGATCAATAAACTTTATTTTACTTCACAAGATACTCATATACAGCAAAAAGCTTTTAAGGCTATTGTGGAAGAACAAACAAGTATTGGTTATTACGCTCTTCCAGATCAAGACATCACACCTATATTAGAGTATTGTGATTCTATTCCAAATTCTGTAGAGAGTATCGCTGTCATCGGTATAGGAGGAAGTTCTTTAGGTGCTAAAGCCATATATGAATTTATAAAACCCCTGAATGGGCTTTCAAGAAAGCTTTACTTTTTTGAAAGTACAGACCCTATCAATATCACCACCCTGCTTTCAAAAATAGATCTTGAGAAAACCCATTTTCTTGTGATCTCAAAATCAGGAAATACTGTAGAGACCTTCTCCATTTATAAATACATCTATTCACTTCAAAGTGATCCTTCAGCCTATACTTTCATCACCGATCCAGACTCCCCGCTTGAAAAGTATGCCAATGAGATCAATGCGACTGTACTGCATCTTCCCAACAACGTAGGAGGAAGGTTCTCTGTACTCTCTACCGTAGGCCTAGTTCCCTTAGCACTATGTGGTATAGACATACAAGCTCTTTTAAATGGTGCAAAAACTATAAAACAAAGCTTTTTTAATGATGGATACTTGAAAGATACACTTCTTAAAAAAGCTGTCTATTACGCAAAAAATCATGCTCAGTATAATATCAACTGTATTTTCGCCTACTCTGAAACACTCAAATACTTCTGTGAATGGTATGTACAGCTTTGGGGTGA
>NZ_JBFENQ010000214.1:0-1539 GCF_041551015.1 Sulfurovum sp.
GGTTTTACGCTTCCACTTCTTGAGCGACTTGCTCAAACACAACCAAAAATGCAGAAAAAACAGATACGTGCTTTGGTGCTTACACCTACACGTGAACTTGCAGCACAAGTAGCTGAGAGCATAAAGACATATGGTAAACATGTGCCTTACACTTCTACAGTTATATTCGGTGGGGTTGGCATCAATCCTCAATTGGCAACTATTCGTAAGGGTGTCGATATCGTTATCGCTACTCCGGGTAGACTGCTAGATATAGCAGGACAAAAAGGTATTGATTTTTCTGCGCTTGAATGTCTCATTCTAGATGAAGCTGACCGTATGCTTGACATGGGATTCATCCATGACATCAAAAAGCTTATGAAACTCATGCCGCAAAAGAGACAAACGCTTCTCTTTTCAGCAACATTCTCACCAGAGATCAAAACGTTGGCATCAGGACTTCTCAAAAACCCTGTTCTTGTAGAAGTGGCACGTCAAAACAAGACGGCTGATCAGATATCTCAAGTGGTACACTTCGTTGATAAGGGAAGAAAAAGAGAATTACTTTCTCAGCTTATTAAAGCAAAAGATTGGAAACAGGTTTTAGTCTTTACACGTACGAAGCATGGTGCAAATAAATTGACTAAACAGCTTGAAGAGTATGGTGTCTCTGCGGCGGCAATACATGGAAACAAAAGCCAGGGAGCCAGAACAAAAGCTTTGGCCTCTTTCAAAGCAAATGAGATCCGTGTACTTGTAGCTACAGACATCGCAGCAAGGGGTATAGACATAGACCAGCTTCCTCATGTGGTAAATTATGAACTTCCAAATGTACCGGAAGATTATGTTCACCGTATAGGTAGAACAGGTCGTGCAGGGCAGAGTGGTGAGGCAGTTTCTCTTGTATGTGTAGATGAACATAAGTTGCTTAAAGACATTGAAAAGTTCATTAAGTCTGACATTGAAAAAGTAGACATTGAAGCATTTAGACCAGATCCTAACATCAAAGCTGAGCCTATTCAAAATGGTAGAGGTGGAGGAAATGGTCGCGGCAACAGTGGTGGTAACTCACGCAATAAACCTCGCAGCAATAGCTCACATGCTAACAATGGTGGTAACCGTGATGGTGCTAGAAGTAACAACAGAAATAGAAATCGTAATAGAAACAAATCAGAAGGATAATTAGTATGAAAAAAATATTTAAACTTACAGATGAAAAAAAACATGAAGATCGTGTACTTGAAGCAGTAAAACATGATATACGCAAATATGTAAAACGTGAAAAGAAAAAGAAACTTGATGATGCAAAAATGACATACTGGGATTTCGACTGTAAAGTAGGTGCAACTCCAGATACAGCAGAAGTAATAGCGTATGATGAACTCATCAAAGCACTTGATGCAGTAAAAGCAACGGGTACTACAGAATGTTATGTTGAGATACTTGCAAAAGTGGTTGCAAAACCACTAAAAGAAATAGATGAAGAAGAAGTTTCTGCTGAATAATATAATACTTATTGAGTTTTGATATAATTTTAGAAAAAAGGATCAATAATATGAA
>NZ_JBFENQ010000215.1:0-1404 GCF_041551015.1 Sulfurovum sp.
CAAGATGCAAGGAAATTCTTTTGTCTTAATTAAAGTGTTTTTTGCATCTATTTTTTTTCTTATCATAGCATAACCAACCTACAGGACAACAGCTTTACCGTCTATCATCGCTACCATATCTTCAATGCGAATACCAAACTCATTAGGAATATATATCCCCGGTTCTATAGTGTATACCATGCCATCCTCAATGATCGTATCTGACTTTTCAGAGATATAAGGCATTTCATGAATGTCCAGTCCTACCCCATGTCCTGTTGAATGTATATAGTACTCACCAAAACCTGCTTTAGTGACAATGTCACGTGTAAGGGCATCCACATTTTTTGCTTTCATACCTGAACGTGCTTTGGCAATGGCATTATCATGTGCTTTAAGAACCGTATCATAGGCTTTTTGTATTTTTTTACGTTTAAAATTTTGTTTTGTATCAAACATAAAATCTTTATCTGCCTGTACCGTACGTGTACGATCTGAACAATAGCGTTTATATTTCAATCCTGCATCAACCAGAAGCAGATCATTTTTAGTTAATTTTTTAGATGTTGGCATGGCATGGGGTTTTGCAGCATTTCCATTCACCGCCACTATAGGGTCAAAACTCAGCTCATACTTGCCAAAGTCACTTAAAACACCTTTTGCTCTATAGGTTAATGTGTATTCATTTTCACCAAAACCATGTATGGAAAACTCTTTCGCTAATGCTTTAAACGCTTTTGCTCCAAGTTTTGCTGCCTTTGCAAGTATTTTCAGTTCTTCATCATTTTTAATAATGCGCTTTTTATGCGAAAAATCTAACTGTGGGTCAAACTTTACTTTACATTGAGAACTCACACGCTCAAAACCGTGTACACTCCACTCTTTAGGATCGAAGATCACTTTTTTAATCCTAGCTTTTTTGAGTAAAGAAACGGCTGCACCATAAAGATCACGATCTATAACCACTGTTGCATTTTGTACATTTTGTGTTGCATCAATAGTGTAACGACTGTCTGTGATAAAAAATGCTTCACTCCCTAAAGAAAGATAAAGTGCATTATCACAACTGTATCCACATTCATAGTAGATAGCATTTTCATCTTTGAGCATGTAGTTCATAGGTGACCTTTTGATCTGGTTTAAAAATTGGGGTATAGCCCTCCTCTCGGAGGAGAGGAGAAGTATAAAATTATTTTTGTTGTGCTGCTGCTTGTGCTTTAGCCTGGTGTTCTCTCATAGCTGCCACTTCTGAAAGCATTTGTGTCATACCAACCATTGCCAAGTGGTAACCAAATGGTCCCATACCTGAGATCTGACCTGCACATACAGGTGCTGTCAGTGACTTATGTCTAAATTCTTCTCTTTGATAAATGTTTGAAAGGTGTACTTCAAGTGTAGGTATCTGTACTGCAGCAATAGCATCAC
>NZ_JBFENQ010000216.1:0-1371 GCF_041551015.1 Sulfurovum sp.
AAGTATGACTAAAGCAATCTATAAGTATAATACGTTACTATTCGACACACATTATAAATATATGGGGATAAACTTGTCAAACACTACTTTGATACTTCTAGGAGCAGGCAGTTCCTCTAGATTTAAGACTAAGATGAAAAAGCAATGGATCTATACTGAGGATACCCCTTTATGGTTACACGTTGTTGAACATTTTGAAAAAAGTGCCAGCTTTGATAAAATCATTATTGTATCAACAAAAAATGAGATAAATCTTATGAAAAATTTTGCTTCCTATACTTACATAGAAGGTGGAAACAGCAGACAAGTATCACTCACTAATGCACTTCAGAAAGTAACTTCAGAATATGTTCTTGTTAGTGATATTGCTAGATGCTGTGTCCCCTCAGATATGATTCAACGTATCATGGGTGCTAAAGAAGAAGGGGCTTGTATCGTTCCTGTACTCCCTATGGTAGATACGCTCTATCTTGAAAATTCTCCCATAGACAGAGACAAAGTAAAGATTATTCAAACGCCTCAACTTTCTGTTACAAAAATGCTCAAAAAAGCACTCGAGACTGAAACGATATTTACAGATGACAGTTCTGCTATTGCCTCTTTGGGAGAAAAGGTACATTTTGTAGAGGGGTCTGCGGATGCACATAAACTCACAACCATTGATGATCTGAAAAAACTCTCTTGTATTAAAGCACCTTCATCCATAACACTCACTGGTTTTGGTATAGATATACATTCTTTTGAAAAAAACAAAGAAATGTTTTTATGCGGTGTAAGGATAGATGCAGACTATGGTTTTAAAGCACACAGTGATGGAGATGTTGCCATTCATGCCCTTATAGATGCACTTTTAGGTGCTGCGGGCATGGGTGATATCGGCGAACATTATCCTGATACGGAGGAATCCTATGCAGGTGCAGACTCCAAAGATTTGCTTCAAGATACAGTAAACAAGATCGAATCTTTTGGATATAGCATAAGCAATGTAGATCTTACTATCATGACGGAAGCACCCAAACTCTTACCTTATAAAGAGTCTATGAGATCGACACTTGCATCGATTCTTGGTATCAGAAAAAACTTTGTGAATATTAAAGCTACAACGGCTGAAAAACTTGGCTTTGTAGGACGAAAAGAAGGTGTGACCGTTCACGCCGTAGCAAACTTAACTTATTTGAATTGGAAGAACATATGAAAATCATCATTGTAGAAAATGAACTCTATTTGGCACAAAGTATCGCCTCTAAACTAAATGAAAATGGCTATGAAACAGAAATATTCAGTTCTATTAAAGAAGCGATGAACAGTCAAGGTGATGTTTACTTGCTTTCGACAAACTTGCCGGGACAGAATACTTCACCACTTATCAAA